>DRQI01000026.1 GCA_011330545.1 Flavobacteriia bacterium | reverse complement strand
GTTGTTTTTTGATCCCAATAGTCGGGAGTTACTTTATGGCCGTCAAAGGTTTTTAACTTACGCTGAAATACCCAAACGGTAGGATTAAAAACCATGTCGGTTACCGCAACGGTATACAGCTGAGGCTCGTCTTCATTAGGCCTTTTTTCTTCTTGAATGATGACCTCAAACCCATTGTGCTCTAAGAGTTTTTTTAAAAAATCTTTTCGCTCTTCGCTAATTTTTTTTTCTACAAAAGTAACTCTCGTATCGTCTATACTGCCAAATAAGTGTTTTCCTGATAATCCCATTTTTTTTTAATTTAAAAACGTTGTACTAATGGCATATACGTATTCGTATAACGGACTGTACAATCCCGCTACTAAAATACCAATAGCTGATAGTACCAATCCTAATTTCATAAACAGTTTGCTTGAAAAATACGGAATGGCATCCGGATTTTTTCGCAAAAACATTGCTCTTACCACTATGAGGTAATAATATAAAGATATGGTAGCATTTACAACCCCGATAAATACCAGTACGTAATATCCTTTACTGGCAGCAGCGAGATATAAAAAGAATTTGCCGAAGAATCCCGCCAACGGAGGTATTCCTGCTAAAGAAAATAATGCCAACATCAATAAAAGGCTCAGTTTCGGATTGGTGCGGTACAACCCTTCATAGTCGTCAATATTTTCCTTATCAGCAGCTGATGAAATGGCTTGTACTACGCCAAAAGCCCCTAAATTTGAAAAGATATAAACGGTTACAAAAAACAATACGGTGGCCAACCCTAATTGGTCTACCGAAAGCATTCCCAATAAAATAAATCCGGCTTGTGCCACCGAAGAAAAGGCTAAAAACCGTTTCATATTTTGTTGGCGTAAAGCAAATAGGTTACCAATGGTCATAGTAGCAATGGCAACGATATAGATAATCTTATTCCAAAATAAGAATAAAGGCTTTAGAACCGTAAATAGAAGAATTACTAAAATCAATACCGCTGCGCCTTTTGAAATAACCGATAAATAAGAAGCCACATTAATGGGTGCCCCTTCATAAACATCAGCTGTCCAGAAATGGAAAGGTGCCAGCGAAATTTTAAATGCCAATCCCGAAAAGAATAAAATAAATCCTAAAACCGATAAATTAGAAACTGTTAAAACCGATGCTACGACATCAAAATAAATAGTTCCGGTTGTGGCATACAAGAGTGAAATTCCGAATAAGGCGGTACCCGAAGCCAAAGCCGATGACAAAATATATTTTACCCCGGCTTCTGCTGATATGCGTTTAGAGGTTTCATAGGCTACCAATGCGGCAACAGGCAAAGTGGCCAATTCTAAGCCGAGATAAAACATTAAAAAATCTCCTGAAGAAATCATAAAATACATGCCTAGTAAAGAGGATAGTAATAAGAGGATAAATTCTGTGCCTTTGTGTTGGGCTACTACTTTTTCTTTAAGCCAATCGGCAGATTGCAAGAGCACGATTAACACCCCGACGTTCAACACATTTTTAAAGAAATAGAGCAGGGTGTTGGTTCTAAACATACCACCAAACAAACGGCCTTCTTCTAATGGAAAGAAACCTACTGCCGTATGAATGGCAAAGAGGATTATGGCAAAGGAAACCAACTTTCCTTTTTGTTTTTTGCCGGTAAAAATTTCAAAAATAAGGACAGCGAGAAAGAGGATTAATAATCCTAATTCAAATCGCATTAATAGGAGACTGTTCCAGTTCATTTTTTTATTCTTAATTGAGGCCTAACCCGTTTTTAAAACCTGTTAGGTCTTGACCGTTATTATAATAACCGTTCTAAAAACGGTGTAATACTATCTTTTATCATTTCACTTAATCCGAAAGGTATGGTACCAATCACTACTACGGGAATCATTAGTAAAACCAACCCTACTTTTTCATACCAGGCTGCTTTTGGTAAGTTGGCATGTTCTTCATTTACCAACGGCCCCATCATAATTTTTCCTACCATTCTTAAAATGTATACGGCGGTAACCACAATTGATGAAACTACAATTACAGTTATGACTCTATGAAATAAATCGGGATGTTCAAAAGCACCTACAAAAACATTCATTTCGGCTACAAAACCACTAAATCCGGGCAAGCCCAAATAGGCCAATCCGGTAATGACATATACAGCGCCGATAAATGGCAATATTTTCATAATACCTCCCAGTTTGGCGATGTCTCGAGTATGGGTTCTACCGTATACCATTCCGATTAAGGCAAAAAATAATGCGGTTAACAATCCGTGGGATAGTGATTGGATAATGGCACCGTTCCAAGCGGTCTTATTGAGCATTAATAAGGCAAATAATACCAAACTCAAATGGCTTACCGAGGCATAGGCATTGATATATTTTAAATCTTTTTGCATAATAGCGCCAAAGGCACCATAAATTACACCGATGGTTGCCAGTACTAAGAAAAAGTCTGTCCAGTGCAACGCGCCTTGCGGAAGTAAATACATGGCAATTCTAAAAACTCCGTAACCTCCTAATTTCATCAAAACACCGGCATGTAGCATAGATACTGCTGTAGGTGCTGATGCATGCCCTGAAGGTGACCATGTATGGAATGGAAACAAGGCTCCGATAACTGCAAAACCCACAAATACAAATGGAAAAAATAAATTTTGGGCAGCCACAGGAATATTGGCTTTGGCAATTTCTAAAATATTGAAAGTCAACACACCACCACCGGCATTTGAATTAAAATAGATACCGAAAATACCTATTGATAACACGGCAGAAGCCCCCATCAACATCAAGGTAAGTTTCATGGCAGAAAATTCTTTAGGCCCCGAACCCCAAATACCAATGAGTAGAAACATGGGTATTACGGCAATTTCATAAAACACAAAGAGTGTAAACAAATCGAGTGAGATAAAGAAGCCAAAAACTCCGGTTGCCAATACAATAAGGGTAATAAAAAATTCTTTGGGCAAATCGTCAATCTTCCATGAAATAAAAATTCCGGCAACTACAATAAAAGCTGTTAGGGCAATCATCACTACTGAAATGGCATCTACTCCAATGGTATAATGGATATTAAACGATTCAAACCACGGGATGTCTCTGGTAAAAACCATGATAGTATCTTTACTTACTAGTTGACGTTCATGTAAATAGGCAACTATCAAATTGATGGCCATACCGAGTTGAACGAGCATTCCCGCTAATGATATTACTCTTGCTTGTTTTAAGTCTTTTGCAAAAATCAATACTAAGACAGTAATAATCGGTACAACAACGAAAAGTGTTAAAATATCCATATTAATTTATTCTAAATAAATTCTAAATCATTACTCTTTTATATTACATCCATAAGTAAAATACTACGATGGCCAAAATGACGCTTCCGCTGATAAATGCCATGGCATAATCTTGAAATTTTCCTGATTGCAATCCTTTTATTTTATTTGATATGGCAACGGTAACATTTCCGATGCCAATCATAGTACCATCTACTATATGTTTATCAAACCATGCGGCCGGTGCTGCAATGAGTCCGAAAATAATTTTTTTTGTGACGAACAAATAAATTTCATCAAAATAAAATTTATGGGCTGTCCAAGTATACAATGCACCGAAAGTACCGGCAATCTTATCCGGAATAGTGGTTTCTTTTTTATATAAAATATAGGCGATGAGTATCCCTAAAATTCCCACTCCTGACGCAATGGCTGCCAATGTATAATTGAGATGGGCGGCAAAAGGCTGGTGGTCTGCAGTTACAAATTCACTAAAGTGGATGTATCCGCCAATAATACTCATCACTGCTAAAAATAGCATAGGTACTTTCATTGACCATGGCGATTCATGGGGCGGATGTTCGTATGAGGTATCTTTTCCCCAAAAAATACCGAAATAGAGCCTAAACATGTACAGCGCTGTTAGTCCGGCTACCACCACACCACTGATATAAATAAGCATATTGTGTTCATAAGCAGCGGCTAAAATTTCGTCTTTACTAAAGAACCCTGCAAATCCGGGAACTCCTGAAATTGACAAGGCGGCAATCAAAAAAGTAATATGTGTTATGGGCATATATTTTCGCAAACCGCCCATATCTTTTAAATAGTTGCTATGAATGGCATGAATTACTGAACCGGCAGCCAAGAAAAGCAAGGCTTTAAACATGGCATGTGTAAATAAATGGAACATAGATGCCATAAACCCAAGGCCTTCATGCCCGTTGTATTTTGAAACGCCTAATGCCCACATCATATATCCTATTTGTGACATGGTTGAAAATGCCAATACACGTTTGATGTCGTTTTGTGTGATTGCGATGATAGCGGCAAATAATGAGGAAATAGCACCTACATAGGCAACAATATTCAAGGCATAACCTTCTTGAACGAAATAGAAAGCCGGAAATAATCTGGCAACCAAATAGACACCGGCTACTACCATTGTAGCAGCGTGTATCAATGCTGATACGGGCGTTGGCCCTTCCATGGCATCGGGCAACCAAATATGAAATGGCAGCATCGCCGATTTTCCGGCACCTCCCGTAAAAATTAAAATCAATCCCCAAGTAAAAACCGATAAGCCCATAAAAGAGGTGGATGCCCAATTGCTTATCATAATACCTTCCGGATTGTTTAACTCAGCGAAATCAAAAGTACCCGAGTAATAACTTACTAGTAAAATACCTATTAAAAATCCGAAATCGGCAAAACGGGTTACGATAAATGCTTTTTTTGCCGCGGCAACGGCTGAGGGTTTGGTATAATAGTATCCTATGAGTAAAAATGAGGAAGCTCCTACCAATTCCCAAAAAATATAAATTTGAAAAAGATTGGTAGCCAATACCAACCCCAGCATAGAGAAGCTAAACAGGGCAAGATAAGCAAAGAAACGCGTATAGCCATCGTCGCCTTTCATATATCCTCTACTATATAAATGTACCATAAAGGAGATGGTAGTTACTACTACGAGCATCATCACCGCAATAGGGTCAATCAGTACACCCATATCTATATGGAGTTTATCGCTAAATGCCAGCCATGTTTGTTTGTAGACAAAAGTTTGGTATATACCGTTTACTTTTCCTTCAAGGAAATAATGATAGGCGGTATATAGTGATAGTACAAATGATGCTCCCAAGCCCAATGAGCCTATCCATCCTGAAATGGATGGCGGAATTTTTTTACTAAACAATCCCAATAGCAAAAAGATTGCTAAAGGAATCAGGGGAATTGCTATGACGTAACTGTAGTCCATAATTTAGTATTGTGTATATAGTATTGAGTAGTGAGTGGCAAGAAAGAGTAAAAACTCAATACTTGCATCTCAATACTCCTATCTTTCTTTTAATATTTCATAACTTCTGTATCTTTCACTTCCACAGAGGTAACCAGTTTATATAAATTGATAATGATGGCAATGGCCAGTGCTGTTTCTGCGGCAGCAAGGGCAATGATAAAAATTGAAAAAATGGCACCTTGTAAAAAATCGGGGTATAAATAGGTATTTATCACTACAAAATTTACAGCGGCAGCATTTAATATCAGTTCTATTGACATCAATACCATAATTAAATTTTCACGGGTAAAAAAACCGTAAATCCCTATAAAAAACAGGATGCTTGACAGGGATAAAATTTCGTATATGCTAATGCCTTCTATCATAATTATATTTATTACTAAGGTAATCTATGTTGATCTCGCAAAGCCGCAAACCTGCCTACCGGCAGGCAGGGCCGCAATGTTTTATTCTGTTATTTTAATTCTTTCACAAAGCCATAGAACGCGCTTAGCTATTTAGTTTTATAAATTATTTACTATTCTTTATTCCGTTTTTTATCAATTTCTCATTAAGTCAGTCACTACGTCTTTTTTAATTCTCATTTTGCGCCCCTGCTTCTTTGCGAGAGACTCCTTTACCAAGTTTCTTACCTTTAGCAATCACAATAGCTCCAATCATCACTGCTAATAACAATACACTAATCACTTCAAAAGGTAAAATAAATCCACCATCGCCATAACTCAATAATTTGTTGCCGATTTCTGATACTTCAATGGGTTGTGATGTGTTTACTGCTTTAAAAGGATAGGTGATAATTGCCCAAAGTGTAATGCCTAAACCGGCCGCACTTAATAAACCGGCAATAATTTTTTTCTTTAAAGGTGTTACTTCTAATTCTAATTCTACATGGTGAATTAAGAGTACCGAAAAAATAAAGAGTACAATCACCCCACCACCATATACTACAATTTGAATGGCGCCTAAAAAACTGTAATCAATTAAAAAGTAGATTCCTGAAACACCGATTAAAACAAATAAAAGGTACATTACAGCCCGAAGAACCTTTCTACTGGTAACTGTTGCCAATGCAAAAACAATCATTATTGCGGCTATGATGTAAAATAGTATTCTTTCCATTTTTTTATTTCTTGCTATGTTGCAAGTTAATTTTCATTGTTTTTTATTTCTCGCAAACCTGCTTGCCGGCAAGACAAGGATGCAGAGTTTTTATTCTTTATATCTCAATACTAAATTCTCACTTCTCAATACTAATTTTTAATCTTCAACCCCGGGTTTTACTTTTGAACCGGGTTGGTTTAATACTTTGGTTAATTGTGTTCTGTCATAGACAGAGTTTTCAAAATTTGGAGCCCAAACAATGGCGTCTGTCGGGCAGGCCTCAATACACAGTCCGCACATGGTACACATCGATAAATGATAGATATGCTTGTCTATTTTCTTTTTCTTTTTACCGGTAGTTTCATCGACACCTCTATCCCAAATAATTTCAATACTGCCATTCGGGCAGGCAATTTCACATTTTTGGCAACCGGTACATTGGTGTTCATTATTTTCATCATGCGGCATAACTACTTCGCCGCGAAAACGTTCGAACATTTTTAAGGTTTCCCTATTGTCTGGATATTGTTGCGTGAGTGTTCCTTTTCTTGCGTTGACAAAATAACCTCCGGTAACGCGCATACCGGTAAGTAATGTTTTGATGCCTTTATATATGTCTGAAAAATAACTCATTTTATAGTGTCCAGTTTAACCAAATTAGTATTGCCATGAATATGATATTAACCAAGTTGATGGGTAATAAATATTTCCATTCTAATGTTAATAATTGATCTACTCTTAAGCGTGGAAACGTCCAACGAAACCACATCATTAAAAATATTATAACCAGTACTTTTATAAAAAACCAAAATACTTCAGGAAACCAGGTTATGCCTTCGGTAATTCCGAAAGGGGAAAGCCATCCTCCAAAAAAAAGTACTACTGCAATAGAGGCAATAATAAACATATTGATAAATTCTGCTAAAAAGAAATAAGCGAATTTCATTCCTGAATATTCGGTATGGAAACCGGCTCCTAATTCTGATTCAGCTTCTACCAAATCAAAAGGTGCCCTGTTGGTTTCGGCGGTACCGGCAATCATAAAAACCATAAAAGCAATAATAGCAGGGATGTGTCCTTGCCATATCAACCATCCACCGGTACGTTGCACTTCGATAATTTCTGACAGTTGTAAGGAGCCTGTTAGTAATATCATCGTTAGAATTGACAACCCCACAGAGAGCTCATAGCTAATGGTTTGCAACCCACTCCGCATAGCACCAATCAAGGCATATTTATTGTTACTGGCCCATCCGCCTACTAAAATTCCGATAACTCCAATAGAGGATATTGCCAGTAAAAAGAACATTCCTATATTGGGGTCAAAAGCCTGTAATTGTTTTGAAAACGGAAAAATAGTCATGGCCAACAAAGCAGTAACAATAACAAAATAAGGGGCTAAATTATAGAGGAATTTATCAATCCTATCGGTACTTGTCAATTCTTTTGAAACCAATTTTAGCGCATCTGCCATAGTTTGAAAAATACCTCCGGGGCCAACACGATTAGGCCCTAGCCGCAATTGAAACCACGCTGCAACTTTACGTTCTAACAATACTAAATACAAGCCTGCAACGGCAAAAAGGGCTAAATAAGCAAGTGCGATGAGTACCATTTCGGTGATGTTGGCAGCACCTTCAGGTAGTATGGAAAAAAGCCAATCGTGTATTGATTTGGTCATGGATAAATATGTAATCATTTTTATTTGTTTTTGGTTTGAAGACCGAAGACCGAAGACTGAAGTCAGGCAAAACCAATGAACTACTATTTATTTAATTTTATTTCTAAAAGCTATCATCATATTCATTAAATGAAAAGACTGTTCATAAAAAACATTAAACTCTTGCTCTGTAATATATTCTCTTCTTTTTGTCTTGTGCAAACATGTTACTACTTCCGCTAAAGATCGAATAGCATAGCCCATAAATTTTCTTTGTTCAAGGTTAGATTGTCCTATTGAACCTTCAGCAATATTTAATGCTACAGAATCTATAGCCCTCCTTATTTGAGAAGATAAATTATAGATTTCTTTTTTTGGAAAATCATCTGTTATTAAATTAATGTTTTCAGCCATCTCCATTGCCTTTTGCCAAATAATTAATTTCTCAAATTTAAAATTCATATATCATTATCTTAAACACTACCTCTTCCGTCACCAGTCATCCTTCTTCCGTCATCAAACTAGCGATCTATATCGGGTACAACAATATCAATAGTTGACATGATGGCCACCAAATCACCAATTTTTGAGCCTTTTGCGATTTTATTAATCACAGAAAGGTTTGAAAAACCGGGCGACCTGAATTTTACGCGATACGGATTTTTAGTACCTGTACTATTTATATAAACACCCAGTTCACCTCTTGCGGTTTCTACTCGTTGATAATATTCTCCTTTGGGTAATTTGATTACCGCTTTTGTATCTACTTTGATATCTCCTTCAGGAATATTATCTACCAATTGTTCTACAATAGCCACCGATTCCCACAACTCTTGAATACGTACTTTATATCTTGCCAAACTATCGCCTTCGGTAAAAAGCACCTCGTTAAAATTTACTTGTGTATAGGCACTATACGGGTGAATTTTTCTGATGTCACAAGAAACGCCCGAACCTCTGGCAACCGGCCCGGAAGCACCAAACGAAATGGCATCTTCTTTAGACAAAACACCTACTCCTTTTGTTCTTTTCTGAAAAATTACATTTCCGGTTAATAAGCGGTCGTATTCGGGTATTTTGGTTTTAAAATGTGTAATAAATTCTTTTACTCGTTTTATAAAGTTAGGGTGGATGTCAAACATCAATCCGCCGGGAATGTTATAATTCATCGTCAAACGGGCACCGCAGGTTTCTTCAAAAATATCATTGATCATTTCGCGGTCTCGAAACGCATAAAAATAGGTGGTTAAAGCGCCCACATCCATTCCCATAACGCCCCACCATAAACAATGTGAAGCAATTCTTGTCAATTCGGCAATAATGGTTCTGATTACTTTTACCCGCTCAGGGACTTCAAGTTCTAATGCTTTTTCAACGGTTAAGCACACAGCTTCATTATTGATGTGAGAAGACAGGTAGTCCATTCTATCGGTTAAATGGACTATTTGCTGATAGCTATCGCGTTCGCACATTTTTTCGATAGATCGGTGAATATACCCTAAATCGGGTTCAATATTTTTGATAATTTCTCCATCAATGGTTAAAATCAACCGTAAAACACCATGGGTGGCAGGATGCTGCGGCCCCATATTGATGAAGTACTCTTCGGTTTTTAGTTTGGGTTTTATGAGTTGATCTTTTGTCATTTTTAATTTCTATCTATACGAAATATAGCTCTCGCAAAGCTACAACGTCTTTTGTTTCTCTCGCAGAGCCGCTAAGCTCGTAAAGATTTGTTTTTTAATAGTTATGTTTTGTTATCCGTCTTCCGTCATCTTTCTTCTGTCACCCGTCATCTGTCTTCTGTCTTCCATCTTCCGTCACCTATCTTCACATTACTTTATCACCATATTCACTTCGTCAACATAATCTTTTCGCAATGGATAACCTTCCCAATCAGCAGGTAAAAACAAACGTTTAAGATTGGGGTGGTTATTGAATTTTATTCCGAAAAAATCATAGACTTCCATTTCGTGATATTCAGCAGTTAGCCAAATATCTGAAACAGTATCTAAGGTTGGATTTTCTCTATCGGCTGTTTTTACCTTCACTACTATATTATGCCTGAACTCTGTAGATTCTAAATGGTAAATGACACCTAGTTCTTCTCCCCAGTCCATTCCTGTAACACAAAATAGATAATCAAATTTCAAATCGCGATTCGTTTTCAACTGTTCACAAATAGAATGTAATTCTTCTTTGGAAACCCATACGTTTAGAAATTCTGACTCTTCTTCAGAAAACTCCAGTTTATCCGACCAGCTATTTACGAGTTGTTGTATTTCTTGATTTGTCATTTTATTTTTCTCTATTCTTAAAGCCCTTCATCAAATCCATCAATCGGATTCTTTTTATGCTTCATATTTTCGGTTTGTATCTTTTTTTGCAGCATAATCATTCCTTCTAATAAGGCTTCGGGCCTTGGTGGGCAACCGGGCACATAAACATCTACCGGTATCACGTGGTCTGCCCCTTTTACTACCGAATACGAATTGTAAAAAAACGGCCCTCCTGAAATGGCACAAGCGCCCATGGCAATTACATATTTAGGTTCTGCCATTTGGTCGTATAACCTTCGTAAAACCGGTGCCATTTTATTGACAATGGTTCCGGCAATAATAATTAAATCGGCTTGTCTAGGCGAAGGCCGTGCTACCTCAAAACCAAATCGCGACCAATCGTGTTTGGCAGCACCACTTTGCATCATTTCAATGGCACAACAACTGGTACCGAAATACAATGGCCATAGTGAATTTGAACGCCCCCAATTGATAACTTTATCGAGTGAGGTTACTACGATATTTCCTCCATTACCTCCCGGAATTACCTTACCGGGAAAGCTCTCGGGCAAAATTTCTTTTCTCCCTTCGGCTTCTGCTTGTTTTAGATATCGTGTTTTGTCTGCGTCTATTCCCATCGTAAAGCTCCTTTTTTATAGGCGTATAACAATCCTAAGCCTAAGATTACCAAAAATACTATGATTTCTATTAAGGCAATGGTTCCTATTTCTTTAAAAACAACCGCCCAAGGAATTAAAAATGCAACTTCAACATCAAAAATTAAAAATAATATGGCAAATAAGTAGTACCCAACTTTGAATTGAATCCAAGTAGGGCCAATGGTTTCCATACCACATTCATAAGGGTCTCTTTTTTGGGCATTATCAGATTTATGAGAAATCAATCCTGACAAGGCATTTGCCCCGGCAACCAGTACCACTCCTGCTAAAAGAAAAACCAGTATTGCTTCGTAACCCATAATTGTTGTTTAAGTTCTAAGTTTCGTGTTCTGTGTTTCGTGTTTCGTGTTTCGTGTTTCGTGTTTCAACAGCCAGCACAAAATTAATTGAATAGTTTTGTGCAAAAACTGACAATAGTCAGCCTATATTAAAAAATTCTAAATCTCAGATTCCAATTGTCAAATCTCTAATATTTTTTTTGGTAAAAAATATTGAAATTTAGTACTTGTTTATTCAAATTTGTTACTTAACCTCATAGGTTTCGCCGCTAAAGAACAAATCGTCTACTTTGGTAAATTTTGAATGTGCACTAACTTCTTGGGTTAAGGCTTCTTCTCGTTCTTCAAAGGTCAATTCTTCAACTGCCCTGATAATACCTGTTGCCAAAGGATATTCCATTCGCACCAACATATAATGCAATGTTGGGTCTGGTTCTTTGGCATCGTGTATTAACAAGTCATCTTCGGTGATGCCGTTTTCTCCAATGGTAACTACTTCTAATTTCAATCCGTTTAGTACAAGCCCTTTATCGCGTTCTTTACCAAAAATCATCGGTTTGTTGTGTTCTAAATGTATTTGCTTGTCTTCGCGAATATTTTTATCGGTATATTGTGTAAAACAGCCGTCGTTAAAAATCACACAATTTTGTAATACTTCTATTAGAGAAGTGCCTTTAAATTTTTCTGCTTCGATAAACAATTGTGTCATTTCTTTGGGCGTATTTCCACCAATTCGTGCAAAAAACCGCGCTTGAGCACCTAATGCCAATTCTCCGGGATGGAAAGGAGGTTGTGTATTGCCATAAGGAGACGTTTTTGTTTTTTGGCCGATTAAAGAGGTTGGCGAAAACTGCCCTTTGGTCAATCCGTAAATCTCATTGTTAAATAAGATGATATTCAAATCGAGGTTTCTTCTCAACACATGTATAAAATGGTTTCCGCCAATAGCCAATGAATCTCCATCTCCGGTAATTACCCAAACGCTTAACGCCGGATTTGCCAGTTTTACGCCACTGGCAATAGCCGGGGCTCGCCCGTGAATACTATGCATTCCGTAAGAATCTATATAATAAGGAAAACGAGACGAACATCCGATTCCGGAAATAAATACCACATCTTCTTTTTTAACACCCATTTCGGGTAAGGCTTTTTGCATGGAT
>DRQI01000025.1 GCA_011330545.1 Flavobacteriia bacterium | reverse complement strand
TCTATAAAAAAATTAACTTTTCCATAATGCAAAAATCCATAGGGAGTACCGTTTGTCATTTTTAAATTTGTCTGTTCAGATTCAGCTAATTTAATTAGCTTTCCTACAATTCTATATTTAAGGTTAACAGGGAAATAATTCAATCCCGTAAAACGCGAGAAATAATCATCAGACAATAAGGTGGTTTCTTTATTTCTAAAAGATTTTTCTTCTTTTACCCTATGTGCTTCAATTTCTTTGGAATAATTATCCTCAATTAACTCAGAGTCATAAGGTATAATTTGAGAAACTAGCATGTTGTTAGCTAACAAACAAACAAGTAGTAAAAAGAATGAAACCCCGGCTTTTATGTATTTTATCATCTGTATAAAGTAGTTAATTGTTCAATGTTTAAATATAAAGTTTAATTTCAAAAGATTACCTTTTTATTAAACTTAATGCTAACCATCGTTTTATTACTAATCTATTTAGACATAAATTTACAGTAATATTACACTCTAATATAAATTTTTCTTTTATCTAGCCACCATCCTATACTCCAACAAAACAAGGCGAAAGAAATGGCAAAAAGAAAAGATCCAAAATAGGCTCCGGCATAACTAAAAATATGGCTGTATATCCAAGCATATAAACTTATACCACCAGCCAAATGCACCGTAAACATAGAAATTACTAAAATTTCGCTTAGCAAATAAATAAACAAAGGGTTTTTGCCTACAATTTCAAAGAAGTTGGCCCACCGTTTGTTTTTATAAAATTCAATTACATACATTAATGCTGCAATAATGATACAGTCTAACCCTACGGTAAAAATTACAAAACTGCTAGTCCAAAGTTTTTTATTGATAGGAAAGCTCAAATTCCACAAATATCCAATGGCTGTTAAAGCAACACCTGCTAACAGTAATTTTGCAATTCCTTCATAAGAGCTTCCTTTTTTTTGTATCCACAAACCGGCAAAGTATCCTCCAAAAACATTAACTATTGCTGGTAGGGTACTCAACCACCCTTCGGGGTCAAAGGGAATACCTTCGCCGTGATATAGATGATTTTTACCCATCAGCCAACTATCAAACTTCAAAACTGCGTTTCCTGTTAAGGTCAATTCTCGCCCGGCATCTCCGAAAATATATAATAGTGCCCAATAGCCGAGAAGTAGAACAATGCCAATAATAAATGTTATTTTAGGCTTTAAATACCAAATTATCAATGATGCAGCAAGGTAACAAAGTGCTATACGTTGTAGTACGCCTAAAATTCTGGTTTCGCCGATGGGGAATGAAGAAATATGATTCATTGTATCAACTTTAACAAATGGAAACCAATACATTAAATATCCTAACAGAAAAATTAAAAAAGTTCGTTTAAAAATTTTCTTAAGCACCTGTTGTTGTGTCATTTTCTCCCATTTTCTCATCACAAAACTCATGGCATTTCCCACAGCAAATAAAAAGGAAGGGAAAACCAGGTCTGTTGGTGTAAATCCGTGCCAATTGGCATGTAACAATGGGGCGTAGGTAGTATCGTAGTTTCCGGGGGTATTGACAATAATCATAAAAATAATGGTCATACCTCGAAAAACATCAAGGGCGGTAAATCGTTGGGTAATAGCTTTCATAGGGTTATAATTCGATTATTACAATTTAACTGAATGGCTTTAATCTAATATTAGGAAAAATTTAGCGGTAATAGCAACCGGGTCTACGGCTCAACGTATATTGATTTTCAACACAATCAATGTGCTAAAATACTGACCTATTTCTACCCGTTTACTACCTAAAATATTCTAGAAATTATTTTATTGCTTGTCAAAAATATACAAAGAACTCATCTAAATTTTAGTATACCATATTCATAATAAAACAACCTGTTAATTAAAAACAAGGCTAGTAAAAAATGGGGGTAATAAAAAATTTAATATACGAACAACACAAAAAAAATGATATAAAGCATGAATTTGTAAACTAGTAAAAATGATTATTATATCGCTGTGGGCACTTAAAATTGGAAACTTTTTTATATCAGTCCGTGCTGAATGGCATAGCGTACAATACCTGCTGTATTTTTAGCATCAATTTTTCTGAGAATATTCTTACGGTGGGTTTCTGCCGTGAATTGGCTAATGAATAGTTTTTCGGCAATCTCAGCATTGGTATATTCATTGGCAATTAAGATTAGTATTTCTTTTTCCCTTTTACTCAATTTGGCAAAAGATTGTTTTACCGCTTTGGGCGAAAACATACTCTTCATAAAATCTTGGCGGATATCTTTTGAAAAGTATTTATTGCCTTTGGCTACCTTATCAATAGCCGATGAAAGTTCATCGATATCGGCATTTTTGAGTAAGTAGCCATCTACATCATCATTGATGAGCTTTGCTATTAAATTATTTTGTTTGTGCATGCTCAACACGATTACTTTTATCTGAGGATATTTTTTCTTTACAATTTTATTGAGTTGTATGCCGTCTATTTCGGGCATACTGATATCTGTAATCAACAAATCAACAGCTTTATATTTTGTTAAAAGTTTTAATACTTCTTTACCGTTTTTGGCAGTGGCTAGTATATGAAATCTTTTATCATCATATAACAAGGCATAAAGGCCTTCTAAAAACATCTTGTGGTCATCTGCTAAAATTATTTGTACCGGTTGATTCATCTGTCTTTTTTTAATGGGCAACAGGAATTTTTATATTGATAATGGTGCCGCGTCCTAATTGTGAGTCTATACTTATTTGCCCTTTTAACAAGTCTACTCTATCTTTAATATTTTGCAATCCTATTCCGTTAAAGTTTTTGTTGATATCAAACCCTTTTCCATAATCTTCCAGTAAAATATTTACATAATTTTTATGTTTAATTAACTGAAAATCAATGCCATTAGTATTTGCATGCTTTCGTATATTATTGATGAGCTCTTGAATAATTCTATAAATTTCCACTTTGATTTGAGATGATAATTCATTGAGTTCTTGCTCGGGATAACAATCAAATTCTAATTCCCAGTGCTGATTGTGAGCAATTGTTTCGATATACTTTTTTACAACATTGATAAATTCTTCTTTATCCATATTCGGCGGAATCAAATCGTGTGATATGGTTCTTACTTCTTCACAAGTAGCATCAATACTTTTGATAACTTCTGACACGTCTTTTGATTTCGATTCTGGAATATTTTGCATTACTTTCATCAACCGCACTTTGATTCCGGCTAAATTTCCCCCCAACCCATCATGTAATTCTTGTGCTACGCGTTTTCGTTCAATTTCTTGGCCTGCCAAACTTGATTTCATCTCGATAATCTCTCTGTTCTTTTGAACCTCAACGGCTCTTTGCCTATTGATTTTTTCTTTTTGAATAGCAATCAGTTTTTGGGTTTTGAGCCGTTGCCGATACATAATTAACAATATAAAGGTCGGAATCAATACCATGACAGCACCAATGATGATGATATTTCGGATTGTTTTTTGCCGCTCTATTTTAGCTTGTGTTGCTTTTAAACGAATACTTTGTAGTTCTTTATTTTTATTTAACAGGGTAATTTCATTTTCTCTGTTTTCTGAGATCAACCTATTGTTTTCCAGCTCATTTTTTTGAAGTTCATTCTTACCTTTTAATACTAATATTTCTTTTTCTTTTTTTTCAACTTCCAGTTGTTTTTGCAGTTCCCTACTTCTCAAAAAAGTAATTTCTTTCTCCTTCTTTTCAGTCTCATACTTGGCTTTCATCTCGGTAATTTGCATACTCATCTCTTCATTCAGCAAACTATCTTTCAATACGATATATTCATTCAACAATTTGAATGCCCTTCTGTATTCGCCTTTCTTGGCAAAAAAATTGGCCTGCGTTAATTTCAAATTTTTCAATACTTCTTTTGAAGGATTCCCTCCTAGCAGTTCTTTTCGTTTTATTAAATAATAATCAGCAGAATCTTGTTGGTTTAAATTTAAATAAATATTGCTAATGCCGGTATAGCTGGCAATTAGGTCATTTTTTAAATTCAGTTCTTTTTCAATTTCGACAGCTTTAAAATGATTGTTTAGCGCTTCTTGATAATTTTTTAATAACACATTCACATCGGCCATACCGGTCAATGTTGCTGCCTCATAAATACGATGGTTATACTTTTTGCTCAAATACAATCCTTTATCGAGATAATATTGTGCGCTATCCGGCTGATGTAATTCTAAATAATTGAGGCCTAGGTTAATATAAACGGCCATGCGTTGCTTGTCATTTTTATTGACTGACGAGCTTTTTTGCAAATAGTGTATCGCTTCACGTTGTTTTCCTTGTAAGGATAATATATTGGCAATATTATTTAGCAAATTGGCAATTTCAACATGGCTCAAATTCTTCTCTTCGGCAATCTTTAAGCCTTTTAGGTAATAGTCATACGCAGTTTTATACTCTTCTTTTATCCTATGGATAATCCCTAAATTATTATAACATTTTACAATGGCTTGTGTGTGGTTCAATTTTTTAGAAATTGCCAAACTCTTCAAAAAAAATGCCAAGGCATTATCAGTATTTCCTTGATGCTTTTCAATCTCTCCCAAGGTGTAATATGAAGTTGCCAACTGCCGTTGATTCTTACTCTTAACAGCAATTTCCAAAGCCTTATCAATGTAATACTTGGCTTTGTCAATATCAGAGTAAATAACTTTTTTATAGGCTTCTATGAGATAATCAAAATTATCATCAACAGATTGGCTTGCTAAAATAGAATCTAATTTTAATTGATAATTCTTTTTTTGGCCATGGCTTAGATTGACAAAAACCACTAAAAAAAATACATAACAAAGAAGTTTTCGAAACATCAAAATTCTATCGATTATAATAGCATTACAATCTATAAAACAACCCCGGCAAAACGCCGTTTTTTACTATTTCTTTAGGGTTATTTTATATCGCAATGGCATAAAAAATTAACACAATGCAAGATAAACCAATTTTGACAGCTTAAAAAAGAAGTAG
Organism: Flavobacteriia bacterium; assembly: GCA_011330545.1. GTDB lineage: Bacteria > Bacteroidota > Bacteroidia > Flavobacteriales > Flavobacteriaceae > Aureibaculum. Next base: position 1,424 of record DRQI01000025.1, on the reverse strand, counting down.
CGTAAAAGATGTCTTAAATAAAAAAAATACCAACTTCTTGGTATTTTTTAAAACCCCATATTATTAGTACAATTTTGTCGTTAGAATAAGACACTTTTGTTAAGTGCCGATAATCATTACAGTGAAGCCAACAACTAAGAGGTGTTACGGCTTTTTCAACAAGTATTGTTGATAATGTATAAAATTATAAACCACACTAACAAAATGACGTATGAAGTATGAAAATGTATTTATAACAAAGATGGTAAGGTTACTCGTAGTGTTAACTTTTGCATTGGCCGCTGTTATGGTACTGCCCGTACAAATTTTTGGCTACGGGTATCGATGGATAAAAAACAAACTCAGTGCTGCCACCACTAAAAAAAATCAAATTGAGGCAACTGAACATACCATTGTAAGGCCTCAAAAAGCGCCTTCAACAATTGCTAAAAATGAAAAAGAAACAGTATTTGATTCTCACAAATCGAGTACTTACCGAGATACTAATATCAAATTAATGTGCAATCAAACCTATCGAGAATACGGCGAAAATAAGGTTCAGCTTTTTCTAAAGTAATGATGAATACCTTTCGGTTTCACGTTAGTTAAAAACAACTTTTAAAATAAGATGTCAAAAAATATTTCAAATCACAAACCATGAGCAACCCTTTTAAAAAAATAGTCAACAATGCCAACGAAACCCAAAAGAAATGGGAGCGCAACGAAACCTCAGGCACTGACACCCGAAAATGTGAAAATTGTGGTGCCGCAAGGCCTAAAGATACCAATTTAACAACCTGCGACTATTGTGGTTTTGAATTTATGAGTATCGATAATGAAATTAAAACCGATATATAATGTTTGGGCTCTCAAAAAAGAAAGAAAAAAACGAACATCCCGAATACTTAAAATTAGTAGAAAAATGGGATACTTTTTTGGCTAAAATGAATACCCGGTTTGAAGAATCGTTGGTAAATGCAGAAGAGGCCTTGTTAGATAATTTAGTAGAAAGCAACTACGATATGGTTTCAAGCATGCAAGCGTGGAGCGGTATCAAATCGCAATTGCAAAGCCTGTCAGATAAAATTGAAGATACTTTTGACAATACCGTAAAACCCCAAATGCTCGAGTATAAAGAAGAATGGGACATTCTAGACGAAGGACAAAAAGGCATAGCAATGGGCGAATCTTTTTACGAAAGGATAGACCGATACCAAGTGCTATTAGAAGGCAAGATTGCACAACGCTTTTATAACCATGCCGTTCAATTTTTAAACGAAGATTTTAAATGTACACAATGTAGTGCCAAACTAGAAATCAAAAAAGATATTTTTCGCTCACACTATGTAAGTTGTGATTATTGCAATACGGTAAACACCTTTACGCCAAATGATAAAATTGCCCAAATACGCTGGGTAGTAGACAAAATTGTCGAATTGAAATGT
>DRQI01000024.1 GCA_011330545.1 Flavobacteriia bacterium | reverse complement strand
AGTTGTATTTAGATGAACACGATTTGCTGAACCAAGCAGACAATTTTGAAGTTATCAGTATTGCTGCTAAATTGATTTTAGTAGCGGCTGTTTTTCAAATTTCTGATGGGATTCAAGTGGTAGTACTCGGGGCTTTACGAGGCTTACAAGATGTGAAAATACCTACTTTTATTACTTTTATAGCTTATTGGGTTATCGGTTTTCCGATAAGTTATTTTTTGGGCAAAGAAAGTGTTTATGGCAGTGTGGGTATTTGGGTTGGTTTATTGGCAGGGTTGTCAGCTTCGGCAATTATGTTGTATCTTCGGTTTCATTATTTGACACAAAAATTAATAACGCAGCAAATTGTTAAATAGATGGGAATTGTTGTAAGGCAGTCGTTTAAAAATACAGTCATTCTTTTTTTAGGTTTTGCCATTGGCGGTGTCAATGTGTTATTTTTATACACCAATTTTTTGCACGACGATTATTATGGGCTCGTTACCTTTTTACTTTCTACGGCAGCCATTTTACTGCCTTTATTGGTATTTGGCATGCAGCATACCATTGTAAAATTTTTCACTTCGTATACAACAAAATTAGAACGCGACCGGTTTTTAACGAGTGCATTGGTGTTGCCTTTACTTATAATTATTCCGTTAGCTTTGATTGGCACTATGGCTTATGAGGCCATTGCTAATTGGATTTCTACAGAGAATGCCATTATCAAACCCTATACATACCTTATCTTTTTAGTAGCGGTTTTTATGGGCTATTTCGAAGTGTTTTATGCCTTTAGCAAAATACAATTGCAATCGGTTATCGGTAGTTTTATCAAAGAAGTATTTGCGCGAATTTGTACTACTTTTCTATTACTGTCTGTATATTTTCAATGGATAACAGAAATACAATTTATCTATGCCATTGTTATTGTGTACGGAATACGAATGCTCATTATGATGCTGTATGCTTTTTCGTTGTACAGGCCACGTTTTATATTGAAACCACCTGACAATATAAAAGAGGTGCTGTCGTATTCGTTTTATATCATTATGGCGGGTTCTGCCAGTGGAATATTGGTAGAGATTGATAAATTTATGATTCCGCAATTAGAACAAATTGCCCAAGTAGCTTATTATTCGGTAGGGGTATATATTGCCTCAGTGGTGGGTATTCCGTCTAGAGCCATGCAACAAATTATCAATCCGCTTACCGCCAAAGAACTCAATGATAACAATTTGGCCGAAGTTGGCAATCTGTATCAAAAAAGTTCATTGACTTTGTTGATTGCCGGCGGATTGTTGTTTTTGTTGATCAATTTGAATATCAAAGATTTATACCAACTCTTGAATAAACCCGAGTATGCTGTGGGCGTACTTATTGTGTTGATATTATCGGTGGCCGAATTGTATAAACTGGCAATGGGCAATAACGGTGCCATACTGACCAACTCAAAATATTATAAGGCATTTTTTTATTTTTCTATCGCCATGGCAGTAAGTGTTATTGTGTTAAACAGGTGGTTGATAGCAGCGATAGGAATTGACGGTGCGGCACTCGCTACCACTGTGGTTGTCTTGCTATTTGGCACCTTAAAAATACTGTATGTAAAAAAGAAATTACAAATGCAGCCTTTTACGGTAAAAACAATAAAAGTGTTGTTGTTAACCTTAGTGTTATTTGCTGTGTTTTACAGTATAAATTTGGGCTTGCACCCCTTGCTAAACATGGCGATAAAATCGATATTGATTACGGTACTCTATGTTTTGGCAATTTATAAAATGAACATTTCTGAAGAGGTAAATAAACTGCTCAACAACTATTTGTAAAAACTGAAAAACCCTGTTTCATCTCTGAAAACAGGATTTTCCGCATTTAACTCCTCTCCATAACAATCCCTAATTTTTTTGAATAAATTAAGAAATAATATGAGGTTGTTTTATGCGAAAATAAAGAATGATTTATTGTTGGGTTGTGATAAATGTTACAACTTTTAAAGGGTTTATAAAAGAAGAAAAACCCTGTACCATTTCTAGTAGCAGGATTTTTCACGGTGAACCCCTTTGTTCAAATTTTAATCGTCCTCTTTTTTATATTGTCCTTTCTTTTTATGGCGTTCTCCTTTGTATTTTTTACGTTTAATGATGGTCCCTTTTTTATGATATTTCCCTTTTTTTGATTTGTAATAGTAATAATCGTCATCTTCATCATAGTCATCATAATTAGTATAGAAATCATCCTCATAAAAATAGTCGTCATCATAATCATAAACAGTTTCAGCATATAAATATGCAGTAGGCCTTCTAGGCAAATATCGGGGCTTTACATATCCTAAGTAACGAGCACCTCCATAACGGTTGTATACAATACGCAAGTTTCCTACACGGGTTATCCTATTGCGGTAATAATCAATATAAACAGAACCTACTCGAGATACATTGCCATAACGGTTGTAATTGATATATACATTGCCGATGCGTTTGATTCTTCCGTAATAATCCCTACTGATAGTAATGTTTCTATACGGAGCCCTTCGAGCGTAACGCCTTCCGTTTCTGTACGTATAGCGCGTACTATATCGAGTTCTTGAAGAGGCATTAAAATTAAAATCGCCGTTGGGATAAATATAGAATTTAATACCCTTTT
>DRQI01000023.1 GCA_011330545.1 Flavobacteriia bacterium | reverse complement strand
TGGCTTCGATGGCAGTTTTTAAACGTTTTCTTCTGTTTCCCTTTAATAAAATATACGGCCGATTGTATTTCTTAAGTGCATTTTCAAAAGCGTCAAACATTTCTTTACGCTGTTCGGGCCTGTCACGTAAGTCATCTGCTTCCCAGGGGGTGTCAATATAAGTGAGAAAATACAAATCATAGGCGTTTTTAAGGGCTGCCTCATCCAATTTAGGGTCTACAAAGCCTCCGTAATATTCTTCTGAATACACTTTGGTTTCTAACAAATCGGTATCACAAATCAATACTTTATCGGCTTTTTTTGCCAATTCATTTTCTAATTTCATTTGTCCGATAGCAATCGGTATCAAATCAGAATTCTCACACGTTTTACGTTCATTGTTCCATTTATCCTGTAAATATTCACGTGCATATTCAGGTGCCCAAACGGTATTATAGTGCCTGGCTAATTGATTAGAAAGTGTTGTTTTTCCTGTTGATTCGGGGCCAAATAAGACTACTTTTATAATATTTACCCTTTGTTGTTTAAGGTTTTTTTCCATAATCTGTATCCTTGAATTGCTAAAATTAAGAAAATTGTATATTGAATTCCGGTAAAACCGTAACCTTTTACAAAGTATAACGGAATTGAAACGATATTAGTGAGTATCCAAAAGTTCCAATTTTCAATTTTTTTAAGTGCCATCAGCCACATGGCTACAAAAGCCGCTGCGGTGGTAAACGTGTCTAAAAACGGAACTGCTGCCCGAAACCGCTCTAAATTTCCGGAAGTTAAATTGGCATAGGCAAACCGAATGCTTTCTGTAAAATTCAGGTCGTTGGGCATTACATTATAATGCCTGTAAATAAAGATTACAAAAAATGAAGCCGCAATAAAAATTACCAATGCAATTATTTTTTCTTTAAAGGTTGTCCTCGAAATAGGAATGTGTTTCTTTTTTTCTGAATCAATCACCTTACTCCACAAATACCAACCGTAAATACTCATAATGGTATAGTAAATATTGATAATTAAATCGCCGTATAAATTCCACTGAGACAGCAAATAAATATAAATGGTAGTACTGATAATTCCCGTAGGAAAAACCAATACATTTTCTCTTTTGGCATACAAGACGCTGGCAATGCCGAGGCCCGCTGCTACTATCTCGAGTAAAATCAAATACAACGGGGCATTGCGGTAAGGTTCTAAAAAAAAATCTATCAGCGTATCCATTATGTATATAAGTTATCTAACAGTTGGTTGTTCTCTTCAAAGGCAGTGCCAATAACAACAATATCTGCACCTGCATTATATGCATCATTCAGTTGTTCTTTTGTTCTGATACCGCCACCTACAATCAACGGAATAGACAACTCTTTACGTACAGCACCGATGATATTGATGTTAACAGGAGATTTAGCCCCACTACCCGCTTCAAGGTATATCAATTGTTTGCCCATGTACATTCCCGCCAAAGCAGTATGGCTAATGCGTAGTATATTACCGGCATCAATAGGGGTAGTATTGCTCACTTTTTGGACAGAAGTTTCGGTACCTCCGTGTACTAAAATATAGCCGGTTGGTATAATTTCTAACGGCAATTCTTGTAAAAAAGGAACAGATTTTAACTGTTGTTTGATTAAATACTCAGGATTTTCACCTGATAGTAACGATAAGAACAAAATGGCATCTGCATGCTTGGTAATTTGCGAATAGTCTCCCGGAAACAATACAATAGGAATGGTGGTATGTGCTTTTAATTCATTTACCAATTTTTCGGTATCGCCATTAGAAACGGTACTGCCTCCTACAAAAATAAAATCGGCATTGGCGGTTATTTTTTGTGCCAATACCGGTACCTCAGATAAATCTACTTTATCGGGGTCTAATAAAATGGCAAGTAGTTTTTTGCCTGCTTTTTTTGAATGAATGATATGGCTTAAAATATGCTTATTCATTTGTATTTGCATAAAACGGATAGGCATACACCAAGGTAAAACCTTCTAATTGCTCAAAAAAGATGCGGTATTTCTTATCCCAATCTTCAGCTTTTATCCAACCGGTGGCTTCTGCATCGCTTATTGAAAACGCCTCAATAGGAATGTCTTTTTTAAACGAAATCCCTCCATAAAGGTATATTTTGTACAACGATTCTTTGGCGCCCCAAATAACGGTGAGTTGTTCTACTAAATTTTCATCTTGTAAAAACCGGGTTTCATTCCCAATAAATTTATGTGCTATTTTTTTGATTTTCGGCCTGTTCATTTCGATATCAATGCCAATTTCATCATCGCTGATACAGATTCCCGAAAAAGTAAACGAATGTGTAATTGAGATGTGTTTGCCATCCTTGAGGTGTGGTTTGCCGTTTCCATTATAATACAAATCGGCATCTGTATAGCCGGCTTCTTTTAATAAATGCCGTATGCTTAGAAATCCTTTTTGGTGCACTTCAGAACGCATTCCGTTAAGGCGATTTATACTTTTTTCGGTTAAAAATTGCGTGTTTAGTTCATCAAAAGGCTCGGTAATATGCCAAATATAAACGTTGGTATTTTTCTTAGGCAATATAGTTTTATAGAGAGGCATTTAGTTTCTCACAGGGATTTTGTAGATTTGCAAACGAAACACAAAGATACTAATATGAATACAAAAACTACACCTTATATAGCTTTCAAGGTAAAAGATATTTCGTTAGCCGATTGGGGACGCAAAGAAATAGAGCTGGCAGAAGCAGAAATGCCGGGCTTGATGAGCCTGCGCGAAGAATACAAAGACACACAACCACTCAAAGGCGCGCGTATTGCAGGATGCTTACACATGACCATACAAACGGCAGTTTTGATAGAGACTCTAGTGGCGTTGGGTGCAGAAGTTACTTGGAGTTCGTGTAATATTTTTTCAACTCAAGACCAAGCTGCCGCTGCGATTGCTGCTGCCGGAATACCCGTTTATGCATGGAAAGGCATGACCGAAGAAGAATTTGACTGGTGTATTGAACAAACCCTTTTCTTTGGTGAAGAAAGAAAACCATTGAATTTGATATTGGATGACGGCGGTGACTTGACCAATATGGTTTTAGACCGCTATCCTGAATTGGCACAAGGCATTAACGGATTGAGTGAAGAAACGACTACAGGAGTACATCGCTTATATGACAGGATGAAGGCCGGAACCTTGCCGATGCCCGCCATCAATGTAAACGACTCGGTTACCAAATCGAAATTTGATAATAAATACGGTTGTAGGGAAAGTGCGGTAGATGCCATTAAGCGGGCTACTGATTTAATGATTGCCGGAAAACGGGTAACCGTTTGTGGGTATGGCGATGTGGGCAAAGGTACGGCGGCTTCTTTTAGAGGTGCCGGAGCCATTGTTACCGTTACCGAAATAGACCCGATTTGTGCTTTACAAGCAGCTATGGATGGTTTTGAAGTAAAAAGATTGGAAACGGTTATTGCCAATACCGATATAGTTATTACCACTACCGGAAACAAAGACATTGTTCAATCACAGCACTTTAAAGCGATGAAAGACAAAACCATTGTTTGTAACATCGGCCATTTTGACAATGAAATTGATATGGCGTGGCTAAACAAAAATTACGGAAATACCAAAATTGAAATCAAGCCCCAAGTTGATAAATATACTATTGACGGAAAAGATATTATTGTATTGGCTGAAGGCCGTTTGGTAAATTTAGGTTGTGCCACAGGCCACCCGAGTTTTGTGATGAGCAACTCTTTTACCAACCAGACATTAGCACAAATAGAACTGTGGACTAACAGGGATGCTTATAAAAATGAAGTATATATGTTACCCAAACACCTCGATGAAAAAGTAGCAAAACTGCACTTAGAAAAAATTGGTGTTGAGCTAACCGAACTACGTGAAGACCAAGCATCATACATCGGTGTTACGGTAAACGGGCCCTATAAACCTGATTATTACAGGTATTAATTGCTGAATTGATAGTTATATTTAGGCCTGTTAAATAATTCAAGTATCTTTATAAAAAACAACATAATGGAAAATATTTTAGTCCCGATAGGTTCAAGTAAAAATGCCGTAAACACATTGCAATATGCTATTGATTTTGTGCAAGGGACTAATGCCAAAATATACATTATAAAGGTTTACGGACTTACTACTGCGGCTAACTCTATGAAAAATATCGATGCTGTATTAGAAAAAGACAGCGACAAAGAACTTAAAGAAGTTTTAGACGCTGTTAACCCTAAAGGCGTTACTATTATTTCTAAATCAATTAAAGGAACTATTGCCGATAGTATTGAACGCGTAGCCAAACAATTAAAAGTAGCATTGATTATTTCGTCGGCCAAGAGTATTTCGACAGATCAAGAGGTCTTTTTAGGAAAAATAGCCGGAGGCTTAATCAAGGGTACCAATATTCCGGTTCTTGTCATTCCGAAAGGATACCAATTTAAAAAAGTTTCTAAGGTATTGATGGCTATTAAATCAGGAATTATTTCTTCTTCTGATGTATTGACACCATTAAAAGATATCATTGAAAGGTTTGGTGCTACCTTAGATTTGATACGGGTAATCACGCCCAAATCTAAGCCTGAAGATGCTGAAATGAATGACGAATTAAAATCTTTGGCAGCAAATTTTAAAATTACGGAAAATGGTACTATCTTTCAGGGCGTTTTAGAACATATCCATGAATCAAATCCTGA
>DRQI01000022.1 GCA_011330545.1 Flavobacteriia bacterium | reverse complement strand
TCGCCAATAATTCTGAAGGTTCATGTGATACCAAAAAGTCTCTTGAAGGTTTTTGCAATACAAAACTTGTAATGGCAGACATGATACTGTCTTCTAAGGCAAAATAACCGGTTACTTCATTGCCTTTATTGTCTATTTCATACATGCGCAAACATCCTTTATTGATAAAGTAAAAATGCTTACATGTTTGTCTGATACTACAGAGCACTTCATTGCGCTTGGTTGTTACCTTTTTAAAATGTTTACAAATATAAGAAAGGCTTTCGTTGTCAAAAGAGGCTCGTTTTTTTAAATAGTATTCTAATTGTTTGTACATTTTTCTATGATACTAATTGGACTTATATAAGGCTTTTTTTTGTAACTAATCATTACCATTTCGTCCAATCTGAATCAGGGCGTTGAAACGGTTTCTCTAGAAACTTACCTACAATTTCATTGAACAAGGCGGGGTTTGAAGCCGGGATATAATGGGTTTCGCCGGGTAAAATACACAGTTGTGCATTGGGAATATGTTGATAAATTTCAACGGTATGTTCTTCTCTGATAATGTCTTTATCGCCGGCAATAATCAATACCTTGGCTTTTATCTTTGTCAAATCATCGGTTGTTATACTCGGTTGGTCTCCTAACAAAAAAAGGTGTTGCTTCTGCAGGTTTAATTCTTTTGACATTCCGTTTTCGGCTATTTTTGTTTTTACTTCTTTCATCATTCTTTTTACTTCATTTACGGCCCAAGGATATACTGCTGTTGAATCGGGGTGCAAATTGGCGCCCATAGCCACAATTTTATTAATATTGAGCTTATTATCGATACCTAGTAACAGGCCGATAATTCCTCCATCACTCCAACCAATAATATTGAGCGAATCTAAGTGTAGGTGTTTTGCCAACGCTTCATAGTCTTTTGTTATTTGCACATAGGTAAGTGAATCTGTTTTTAACTCTGATTTTCCGTGCCCTCTATTATCGGCAATGATGACTCTGTATTTCGATTTGAAATAGCCTATTTGATTTCCCATATCGCGTATACTCCCGCCGTTTCCGTGAATAAGCAATAGCGGTTGGCCTTTGCCGTATTCTTCGTAATAAATTTTTGCTCCATTGACAGTGGTGTATTTGCCGACTTCTTTATTATTGCCATAAGGTGTATCAAATTTGAAATTCATTTCAACTTGTGCTGTTGAAACTCGGGTTATCATTACTGCAAAAAGGAATATGTATATTTTTATTAATGTTCGTTTCATTTATTTAATTTATTGATTAGCGTATGCAATATAAAAAAATAATAGAGATTCTTCGGTCGTGCCTCCCTCTGACAAACGACTGTCATTCTGAGTACAGTGTAGAATCTCAACTTTTATTGAATCAATAGAATTTAATATTTTTATCAGATGAAAACTTTAGGGACACATAATTATTATGTTTATATACTTACAAACAAAATTAAAACGGTACTTTATACTGGAGTTACAAACAACCTAAAAGACAGATTAGCTTTTCATACTAGTCCATTACCTTTTTCTAAAGCCTTTACGGCAAAGTACAAGTGTTTTTATTTAATTTATTACGAACATTTTTTTGAGATTGAAGATGCCATAAAAAGAGAAAAACAAATAAAGGGATGGAGCAGAGCAAAAAAAGAGGCTTTAATTACTAATTTCAATCCTTGTTGGAGATTTTTAAATGAAGATTTATAGGAGTGTGTTGAGATTCTTCGGTCGTGCCTCCCTCTGAATGACAGTACGATGTCATTCAGAACGCAGCTATGCGAAGTGATGAATCTCTACAAGCCATTCTTTAATCTTAATAAATAGAATGTTGTATAAAAAATAATTCTAATTTTTAGATTCTTCGGTCGTGCCTCCCTCTGAATGACAGCAGTGTGTCATTCAGAGCGAGGAACGAGTGAAGTGAAGAATCTCTAATAATTTAGAAACAGAAACTTTGAGATTCCCTGCCTTGCCGGCAGGCAGGTTCGTCGCTTCTTGGGTCGCTCCTCTGAATGACAGTACGATGCTATAACGCTCCCTCCATTTTAGCAATAATCTCTTTTAAACATAAATTGCCTATGCTGCCCAAATGGGTATGATTCACTTTTTTATCCGGTGAAAAGGTACCTTTTTGCACTTGTTCTCCAACTATTTTATAGGCATCTCTAAAAGCCACACCATCTTGTACCAACTTGTTTACCTCTTCTACCGTAAACAAGAAATCGTATTTTGTATCTTCTAAAATACGGGTATTGACTTGTACATTTTCGATAGAGAAAATTAACATTTCTAAACACGACTTAAGGGTTTGTATGGCGGGCAATAGTGATGCTTTTAGCAATTGCAAATCGCGTTGATAGCCACTTGGCAAATTGTTAGAAATTAAGGTTAGTTCATAGGGTAAGGATTGTAAGGCATTGCATTTGCCCCGAATCAATTCGAATACATCGGGATTTTTTTTATGCGGCATGATACTCGACCCTGTTGTCAGTTCATCAGGAAAGGAAATGAAATTAAAATTTTGACTCATATACAGGCAAATATCCATTGCAAATTTCGACAGTGTTCCCGCCACGGCACTCATGCCAAAGGCCAAGGCTTTTTCGGTTTTTCCCCTACTCATTTGTGCTGCTACCACATTGTATTTTAAGGTTTCAAAACCTAATAGTTGGGTAGTATATGCCCTATCAATGGCAAAAGAACTGCCATATCCGGCTCCGGAACCCAAAGGGTTTTGATCGGCAATTATAAAGGCGGCGTTTAACAAATGTACATCGTCTATTAAACTTTCGGCATAGGCCGCAAACCATAGGCCGAAAGAGGAAGGCATCGCTACTTGTAAATGGGTATAACCGGGTAATAACACTTTTTTATTTGCATCCGCTTTAGCGATTAAAATATCAAAAAGATTTTTTATCGCATGCTTTATCTCAATTATTTCATCTTTTATATAGAGGTGCAAATCAACCAATACCTGGTCATTTCTCGAACGTGCGGTATGAATTTTTTTACCGGTATCGCCTAAGGCTTCGGTGAGTAAAAATTCTATCTTAGAGTGCACATCTTCATAGGTGTTTTCAATAACAAACACGCCTTTTTCAATATCTTTGAGTAGCTGGTTTAATTTTGCTTCTATACCGGTGATTTCTTTATCGGTTAACACATCTATTTTATGTAACATTTTAGCATGTGCCAGAGAGCCTATTACGTCGTATTTGGCAAGTATTACATCTAGTTCCCTGTCATTTCCCACAGTAAACCGGTCTATTTTTTTATCGGTATTAAATCCTTTATCCCAGAGTTTCATATTATTTTTTGTTTAGTTGTTTATTAGTTGATTTATTTTTTACAATGAATTATACAATGACCTGATTCAACAAATCGACATAGATTTGAATTGCTTCTTCAATTTCGTGTATATAAATAAATTCATCGGCTGTATGCGAGCGCAGGGAATCTCCCGGCCCTAATTTTAATGACGGACAACTTAATACCGATTGATCTGATAATGTTGGCGAACCATACGTTTCTCTACCTAAGGCAGTTCCTGCTTTTACCAACGGATGGCCGGTCGGAATGGATGACGAATTTAATCGCAATGAGCGTTCTTTTACTTCTACGGATACGCTCTCTTTGATAATATCGAGTACTTCTCGATTGGTATAAGCATCTGTAACGCGGATATCTACCACAAAATGGCATTGGGCAGGAATTACATTGTGTTGTGTTCCTGCATTGATTTGTGTTACGGTCATTTTAATTTTACCCAAGGTATCGGATATTTTTGTGAATTCATAATTTTGAAACCAATTGATTGCTTCTATTGCTTTGTAAATAGCATTGTCTCCCAAACCATGTGCTGCATGGCCGGCTTTGCCATGGGCGATACAATCTAGCACCAGTAATCCTTTTTCGGCCACTGCCAGTTGCATAAGCGTTGGTTCTCCAATAATAGCAACATCTATTTTTGGTATTGCATCGAGCACTGAATTGAGTCCGTTTGGCCCAGAACTCTCTTCTTCGGCAGAGGCTACCAGCACCAAATTGTATTTTAGATTTTGTCGATGGTAAAAATAGGCGAAAGTAGCCAGTAGTGATACTAACGCCCCTCCGGCATCATTACTGCCCAATCCGTATAATTTGCCATTGCTAATTTCGGGTTGAAACGGATTTTTGGTATAGGCCTTATTGGGTTTTACCGTATCGTGGTGTGAGTTTAATAAAATGGTAGGTTTTGATTTGTCAAAATATTTATTTTTTGCCCAAACATTGTGGTTGTTACTTTCAAATTTGATATCGTGTGATGAAAACCATTGCATAATCAACAAAGCGGTTTCGTCTTCTTCGGATGAAAATGAAGGTTTCGAAATCATTTTTTGCAATAGTGTTACGGCTTCTTTTGTAAGTTTTTTCATCTGTTTATATTTTATTTATTTTTAATTGTCAGATGGAATTCGCCAAGAATCATTTTGGTGGGTATCAACTTAATTGTTATGGCTCATTTCATAATGTGTTTACATAAGATGTTTTTAAAGGCCAAACAGGTTTTAAAAATGTGTTAGGCCAATACTAAACGTGTATATTTTTGGTTCTTATTTACAATTATAGCGGGATTTCCTATGCTAATTTCTGCTACTCCTCGCTGTAAGGCATAAAAGCAATTTTCTAATTTAGGCAACATCCCTGCTGCAATAACACCTTTGTCTTTTGCTATTTTATACAATTTTGAATCTATATTTTCCATCACCGAATTATCATCATTCACATCTTTTAAAACGCCTTTTTTTTCGAAGCAATAGATGAGTTCTACGTGATATGTTTTTGCTAATGCTACCGCTATTTCTGCGGCTATGGTATCGGCATTGGTATTGAGTAACTGTCCCTTTTTATTGTGAGTAATAGCACAAAAAACGGGTGTTAATTTATTTTCTAGAAATGATTGTATGATGGTATTGTCAACTTTATCAATATCACCGGCAAAACCGTAATCTATATCTTTAACGATACGTTTATGGGCTTGTATGCTATTGGCATCTGCACCTGATAAACCAAGGGCATTACAATTATATTGTTGTAATTGTGCCACTATTTTTTTGTTTAACAACCCTGCATATACCATTGTTACTACGTCTAGGTTTGCTTGGTCTGTAATGCGCCTTCCATGAATCATTTTAGGCTGAAAACCTAGTTTCGAAGCCAATTCGGTTGCTTTTTTTCCACCTCCGTGAATAAGGATTTTCAATCCTTTAACAGATGCAAAATCTTTTAAAAAGATGGCTAAGGCTTTTTCAGCATTGATAACATTGCCTCCTATTTTAACGATGGTTAGTTTTGTTTTCACTTGTTTATATTTTAACTCTTTCAAAATTTTTAATCATCTGATAAATAGTTATTTATAATCTTTTTTAATATTACTTGAGCCGCAAAAGTTCTATTATTGGCTTGTTGAATAACCAATGAGTTTTCACTGTCTAATACAGCATCTTCTACAACAACGTTTCTTCGTACCGGCAAACAATGCATAAATTTTGCATTATGAGTTTGTTGCATCTTTTTTTTGGTAATCATCCAACGGGCATCGGTTGTTAAAACCTTGCCGTAATCTGCAAAAGACGACCAATTTTTGGCATAAATAAAATCGGCATTCTCAAATGCTTTTTCTTGATTGTATTCAATGGTTGCCCCTTTTGTAATTTCAGTATCCAATTCGTAACCTTTCGGATGGGTAATTATCAAATCAACATTTGACAGTTGCATCACTTTTACAAAAGAGTTGGCAACGGCTTGTGGAAGGGCTTTCGGGTGCGGCGCCCATGTCAATACTACTTTCGGCTTATTTTTTTGTTGGTGCTCTGTAATGGTTATTGCATCTGTCAAGGCTTGTAAGGGATGCTCAGTAGCACTTTCTAAACTTACTACGGGAATCGTAGCATATTTTACAAAGGCACTCATTATTTTTTCGTTGTAATCTTCATTTTTATCGGTTAGCCCGGCAAAGGTTCTGATGGCCAATACATCGCCATATTGCGAAATGACTTGGGCGGCTTCTTTTACATGTTCGGCAGCAGTACTGTTCATTATAGTGCCATCTTCAAATTCGAGTGCCCATCCGTCTTTTGAGATGTTCATAACCATCACTTTCATTCCTAAATTTTGCGCTGCTTTCTGAGTGCTGAGCCGGGTTCGTAAACTCGAATTGAAAAATAGCATAATTAAGGTTTTGTTTTTGCCTATGTTTTGAAATGCGTAAGGGTTCTTTTTTAAAGCCATGGCATCGTTAATCAATTCTGTTAAATTGGCAATGTCGTTTACGGTAGTGTATTTTTTCATTGTTGGTTTTGTTTTTTATACTTTTATACCTACAAGGCCTTTGAGGCCTTGCAGGAGAACTAATTGTATAACAATCCCCTAGTTTAAAATTTCTTTTAAAGATTTAAAAAAGGTGTCTATATGTTCTTTTTGTACGGTTAACGGAGGTAGAATTCTCAATAATTTTTTATTCATTGCCCCTCCGGTAAAAATGTGTTTTTCACAGATTAGTTTTTTTCTAATTTCGGCTACTTCGAAATCAAATTCCAATCCGAGCATCAAGCCCTTGCCTTTGATTTTTTTTACTTGTGGGATTTTCTGTGCTTTTTTTATAAAATAATCTGAAACGGCGTTAACATTTTCTATCAGTTTTTCTTTTTCTATGGTTTCTAATACGCTAATTCCGGCAGCACAGGCCAAATGATTGCCTCCGAAAGTTGTTCCTAACATTCCGTATGCAGCTTTAAATTTTGGCGATATTAAGATGCCTCCTATAGGAAATCCGTTGCCCATGCCTTTGGCTACAGAAATGATATCGGGTTTTACCTTATGGTATTGATGTGCAAAGAATTTTCCGCTTCTTCCATAACCTGATTGTACTTCATCTACAATAAATACTACATCGTATTGCTTGCATTGTTTTTCTAATTCTTGAAAAAATGTTGTTGTCCCTTCGTCTAATCCGCCCACACCTTGAATACCTTCAATGATGACAGCACAGACATCGCCTTTTTTCAGTTCTTGTTCTACTAAATCTACTCGGTTTAAGGGCAAGAATGTTTTAGGGTTTGTGCTATTGATGGGAGCATTTATTTTTGGGTTATCGGTAACAGAAACTGCCACTGACGTGCGGCCATGGAAAGAATTATCAAAGGTAACCACCCGCTTCTTCTGATTGTAAAAAGAGGCTAGCTTTAAGGCATTTTCATTGGCTTCTGCCCCTGAATTACACAAAAACAGGTTGTATTTTTGATATTCTGAAAGTTGTCCTAATTTTTCTGCCAATTCACATTGTAAAGGATTTTGAACGGCATTTGAATAGAAGCCAATAGCATCTAGTTGCCTTTTGAGCTTTTTAAGATAGTGCGGATGTGCATGGCCGATTGAAATAACACCATGGCCGCCATACAGGTCGAGGTATTGAATATCTTTATCATCTGTTACCATACAATCTTTTGCCTTGACGGGAGTAACGTTGTAGCGTGGATATACATTGAATAGGTTCATAATTTTTTTTAAATTTTTAAAAGAAAATATCTTTTAAGTAAGTTTACTATTTGACATTTGAGTTATTTTCCGAGTTTCCGCCTTTGCGGGAATGACAGATGAATTCTATTTTATATTTGACTAATCTTATTAAAAGAGGTTACCAAACCTTTGATTAATGACGAACTCAAGCCTTGATGTTCCATTTCGTTTAAGCCTTCAATGGTGCATCCTCTTGGAGTGGTTACTTTATCGATTTCTTCTTCGGGATGGTTACCGGTTTCTACTAATAAACTCGCCGCCCCTAGGCAAGTTTGCATGGCCATTTCTTGGGCAACATTAGC
>DRQI01000021.1 GCA_011330545.1 Flavobacteriia bacterium | reverse complement strand
TCAGACCGCCCTTCCTCATACGACCCCACCATAGAACGTGTCCATCCTAATTCGTCAGCGAAAAGTTCCTGAGAAAATCCTTTCAATACTCTTAAATACTTAATGTTTGTTTGAATATATTTCATCTATTTATATCTATTATTTCTCAAAGGTTAGATGGAATTATTCACATCTAATTTAGTTATTTTTCAATTGAGTTCATGAATCTTTGATTTCGCCAAGAATCATTTAGGTGTGGTATCACCTTAGTTATTATGGCTCATTTCATATTGCTACAAATTTAAGCAATATAAACTACAAAATGTAGGTATTTTTGTAAAAAGATTCAATTCTAAAGATTTGTCAGGTTTTCGAAACCTGACAGGCCTCGGCCACAGAACCACAAAGCCATGTATATTAATTGTCATACCTATTTCAGTTTGCGTTACGGTACCATAAAACCCGAAGCGTTGTTACAGCTCGCTGTTGAAAACGGAATAAAAACCCTTGCCTTGACCGATATTAATACAACTTCTGCCTGTTTAGACTTTATCCGCCTGTCAAAAAAGTACAATATAAAACCCGTAGTAGGCGTAGATTTTAGAAATGGTACTCAGCAACAGTTTATCCTATTGGCAAAAAACAATAAAGGATTTCAACAAATCAATGACTACTTGTCTGCTTTTTTACACGATAACAGCCTTACTATTCCTGACCGTCCGAAACCTATCGAAAATAGCATTACAATTTATCCTTATATCCATGGTAAAAAGTACCAATTGACTGATGGCGAATACATAGGCGTAAAACCGAAAGACCTTAGCAAATTGAAATTTTCAACGTGGAATATACACCGTGATAAGCTGGTTATCTTACGGCCGGTTTCCTTTCAAAATAAAAGAGATTTCAATACACATCGGTTATTGCGGGCCATAGATAACAATACCTTATTGAGCAAATTACCTTTGACAGAACAAGGCAGTGAAGTTGACCAGATGTTGCCGTATAAAGAATTGTGTGTCATTTATAAAGAATACCCCGAACTTATTGAAAATACAAAATGGCTGTTACAAGATTGTAAAATCGATTTTGATTTTACACAAACAAAACCCAACAACCAAGAAACCTATACCCATAATAAAACATTAGATTACCGTTTCCTTAAAAAATTAGCCTATAACGGAATTGCCTATCGCTATCAAAATCCCGATGAAACCATTTATTCCAGAATTGCAAAAGAACTGAAGATTATTGAAGAAAAAGGTTTTGTTTCCTACTTTTTAATCAATTGGAAAATCCTAAAATACGCGCGCAGCAAAGGCTATTTTTATGTGGGGCGCGGTAGCGGAGCCAATAGTATCATCGCCTATTTATTGCGTATTACCGATGTTGACCCCGTAGAATTAGATTTGTATTTTGAACGTTTTATAAACCTATACCGTAAGAACCCTCCCGATTTTGATATTGATTTTTCATGGGCAGACCGCGATGATATCACAAAATTTATCTTTAAGCGGTTTAAAAATACCGCACTCATTACAGTGTACAATACCTTTAAATTTAAGGCCTCTGTTCGTGAATTAGGAAAAGTATTCGGTTTGCCGAAATCTGAAATGGATATATTGACAAGAGGAAGGTGCCATTTCAATCAATTAGATAAATTATCGCAATTGGTATTGACGTATAGTAAATACATTCAGGGTTTTCCTAATTACTTGGGAATTCATGCCGGGGGGATTTTAATTTCCGAAAAACCAATCCATTATTACGGTGCTACTTTTTTGCCGCCAAAAGGATTCGCCACCACACAATTCGATATGGTTGTTGCCGAAGATATCGGGTTGTACAAGTTTGATATTTTAAGCCAGCGCGGACTCGGAAAAATAAAAGATACCGTTGAGATTGTACATTATAACCATCCTGAAAAAGAACCCATAGACATTCATGATATCAAACGATTCAAACAAGACAAACGCATCAAATACTTATTAAAAAATGCGAAGGCCATTGGTTGTTTTTATGTAGAATCTCCGGCAATGCGCATGCTACTCAAAAAACTACAGGTAGATAATTATTTAGGCTTGGTAGCTGCCAGTTCGGTGATACGCCCGGGAGTAGCAAAATCAGGCATGATGCGCGAATATATTTTACGGTACAGAAATCCAGAACGCAGAAAAGATGCACATCCTGTACTACTCGATATCATGCCCGAAACTTATGGAGTGATGGTATACCAAGAAGATGTTATCAAGGTGGCACATCATTTTGGCAGGTTAAATTTAAGTGAGGCAGATATGCTACGCCGCGGTATGTCGGGTAAATTTCGTTCAAGGGAAGAATTTCTAAAAGTAAAACAGCAATTTTTTGACAATTGTAGAGAAGACAAAAAACCCGAAGCGTTAATCAAAGATATATGGCGGCAAATAGAAAGTTTTGCGGGCTATGCTTTTGCCAAAGGGCATTCGGCTTCGTATGCCGTAGAAAGTTATCAAAGTTTATTTTTAAAAGCCTATTATCCTTTAGAATATATGGTGGCTACCATCAATAATGGCGGCGGTTTTTATCATGTAGAATTATATGTACACGAAGCCAGGATGCACGGCGCTACCATAGAAGCACCCTGTATCAATACCAGTACAAATAAAACTATTATTAAAGGGAAATCTATCTACTTGGGTTTTGCTTCCTTACAATCACTGGAATCAAATACTGTTAAAAAGATACTTATTGAGAGGCAGCAAAATGGGGTTTATAAAAGTTTAGCCGATTTTATTGAACGCGTACCCATTTCAATTGAACAGATTACTATCCTAATTAAAATCAATGCCTTTCGGTTTTCAAAGGTAAATAAACGGAAACTTTTATGGCAAGCCCACATGAAAATTAATAAAGTATCTTTTGAAGAACATGAAATGACCCTTTTTAAAACAGATAGAGTTACCTATCAAATACCCGAATTGGTATGCACTACCTTAGAAAATGCTTTTGATGAAATAGAAATACTGGGCTTTCCGTTATGCAACCCGTTTCAGTTATTGGCAAGGCCGCAAAGAACAACCTTAAAAGCCAAAGAATTGATTCATTATAAAAATAAAGTAATTACCATAGAAGGCTATTTGGTAACTATTAAAAACACGAGGACTTCCTCAGGAAAAACCATGCATTTCGGTACTTTTTTAGATCGCGATGGCGATTTTATAGATACCGTACATTTTCCGCCGGTTGCCGCTAAATATCCCTTTCGGGGAAGAGGAGTGTATATGATTACAGGAAAAGTGGTTGAAGAGTTCAATTGTATTACTATTGAAGTAAATGCTATGTACAGGCTGGC
>DRQI01000020.1 GCA_011330545.1 Flavobacteriia bacterium | reverse complement strand
GTCGCTTTTTGCTGCCCCGAAAATAAAAAGAAATATTATTTTAATAAACAATTAAAAATTATATTTGCCGTTAAGAAAAATTGGAATGATGCGCAAAATTTTATTCATACTCACCTTAGGGATGTTAGTAACCTCATGTATCCCTACAAAAAACTTAATTTATTTTCAGGGAGAGCCCACGTCAAAAAATTCAGTTTATAAAATAGTAAATGAATCGTACCGCCTTCAAGTAAATGATATTCTTGATATCCGCATCAAAGCTGAAGATGAAAAATTAGTAGCGTTATTTAATCAGTCACAGATACAAAGCAATCAAATTACCGGACAAGTAAATGAAGGCAATCTATATTTTAACTCCTATACCATTGACCGGCAAGGCAACATACGTCTGCCCTATGTGGGAGAGCTCAATGTATTGGGATTTACCGAAAAAGAGGTAAGAGAAAAAATAGAAGAAAAGTTGAGTTCATTTTTTAAAGATATCAATGATATTTTTGTAACTGTTAAATTGGCAGGGATACGGTTTACAGTGTTAGGCGAAGTTACCAATCCGGGTACGTTAGTATTATTTCAAAATCAAGTGAATATCATCGAGGCCATTGCCAATGCAGGTGATATTGCTTTGACCGGCAATAGGAAAAGAGTGGCTGTTATACGTAAGAATACCGATGGTACTACAAAAAACTATTTAGATTTGACAGATGTTTCTATGTTTGATTCAGCGTCCTTTTATATCCAATCAAATGATATCATTTATGTAGAGCCGCTAAAACAAAAATCGTGGGGTACCGGTACAACAGGTTCACAAACATTTACTACCATTATATCAATATTGTCTTTGGTTACAACAACGATATTGTTAGTTAGAAATTTATAGAATAGCATGGAGCAAGCAAATAAATTTGATGTTAATATTGAAGAATTAAAATCTTTTGATGTAAAAGAGTATGTGCTAAAAGTAATTTCTCATTGGAAGCTGTTTTTGGCAATGTTGTTTTTAGGCCTATTGATTGCTTTTTTTGTGAATAAACGCAAACAACGAATTTATAGCTTAAATAGTGTGATTACGGTTAAAGAGGAACAAAACCCCTTATTTACATCGAGTACCAATATAGCTTTTAATTGGGGTGGCCCCAGTGATAAAGTAGAAACCATTATCACTATATTAAAATCTAGGACCCACAACGAAAAAGTAGTAAAAAAATTAAAATATTATATTCAATATTTGCAAGAAGGCAGTTTTAGAAAAGTTGATGTCTATGGTAAGGTGCCTTTTGAGTTGGAGTTAGATTCTACCGGTTATCAATTACTGAATGTACCTATTAGATTAGATTTCTTACAAGATGATAAGGTTAATGTATCTGTCAAATTTGATGATGGTGAGCAGGTAGTAATGAATTATAATGAAAATCAAAAAAACAAATATTTAGCAGAAGGTGATTCCTTTTCTAAAGAATATAATGTCTTTGACTTAATTCAGACACCGTTTAGCAAGTTTGCAATTAAGAAAAAAAGAGGTGTTTATAATTTAGCCGGCAAAACCTATTTTGTTGTTTTTAAGAGCTTTGACGGAACGGTTAAAGCCTACAAAAGCATCAATGCCAAAACACTTACAAAAGGAACTTCTTTGATTGAACTAGAATTAAAAGGGCCTAATAAAAAGAAGATAGAAGATTATTTAAATACTACCATAGAGGTATTAGATGAAGACCAACGAGAGCAAAAAATACAATACGCAATCAAAACGAAAGAGTATATAGATACTGTTTTTGAGTTGGCATCAACCAATTTAAAAACTATTGAAAGAGACTTGGGGAGTTACAAACAAAAAAATAAAGTATATAATTTAAGTGTTGAAGGAGAATCTCTTATTGCCCAAGTATCAGACTTAGATTTAAAACAGCAGCAAATTACAGACAGGTTGCAGTATTATAAAAATCTAGAAAACTATATACGTTCTCATAAAGTGGTAGGTAATGATATACCGGCACCTGTAAATGTAACTATTGAAGATCCTAACATCTCTAAAAATATAGTGGAATTAGTTGAATTTTCGAAACAAAAAAAGAATTTAGAAAGAACAGTAACCAGCGATTATCCTCTTTTAAAAAAAGTTAATAATGAAATAGAAATTACTAGAGAAGTCCTATTAGAAAATATTCTAAACCTAAAAAATGCTACTCAAGTAAATTTAAAAAATGTACAAAAACGATTAGGCACTTATAATTCCAGATTAAACACGCTGCCCAAAAAAGAACAAGGGTTGGTTAAATTCCAACGTGACTATAACCTTACCGCTGCCAATTACGAATATTTAAAACAGAAACAATATGAAGCCGGTACGGCCATAGCCGCCAATGTTTCAGACATAAAGGTTTTAGACAAAGCAAAAGATGTAGGGCAGGCTCCAATTAGCCCAAGGCCATTATTTAATTATTTGATTGCTATTATGCTTAGTTTCGGGCTTCCGTTTTTATACATTATAGTAAAAGAAGCATTAAATAATAAAATAGCCACTGTTGAAGAGATTGAAAAATTATATGAGATTCCCGTATTAGGAGTTATAGGAAGAGGCCATATAGATAGTTATTTGGCAGTTTTTGATAAACCCAAATCATCTCTGGCAGAATCGTTTCGAGCCTTACGGTCAAATATTCAATTTTTGTTTAAAAAGGGAAGTAAATCTAAAACAATAGTCGTTACCTCTTCTGTGAGTGGCGAAGGAAAAACCTTATGTTCTATCAATATGGCCTCTGTGTTTGCTATGAGTGATAAAAAAACCATTTTAGTGGGCTTAGATTTGCGGAAGCCAAAATTACACGATGATTTTAACGTGAGCAACGAAGTAGGTGTTGTAAATTATTTGATAGGACAAAAAGAATTAATTGATATTATCCAACAAACGCAAATACCAAATTTAGACATTATTACTTCGGGGCCCATACCGCCAAATCCGTCAGAATTATTATTGACCGATCAAACCAATGCCATGATGGCTTATTTAAAAGAAAATTATGACTATGTTATCATTGACACACCACCGGTAGGCTTGGTAGCCGATGCCATAGAATTGTTTAAATATACCGATGCCATCATGTACATCATACGCCAAAATTATACCCAAAAAGGAATGCCAAAAATGATTGATGACAAGTATAAAAATGGCGAGATAAAGAATATCAGTTATGTATTTAATGATTTTACCATAAAAGACAGTTATGGTTATGGCTACGGTTATGGTTACGGCTATGGCTATGGAGGAGGTTATGGTTATGGCAAATACGGTAACGGATACCACAGCAATGATAAAAAACCTTCATGGTTTAAAAAACTTTTTAAATAAACCGATACTTTATGCTTAGTATAAAGCAGCAATTGGCAAAACGCCTGTTCGATATTGTTGTTGCACTTATCGGAATAACTGTTTTTTTACTTCCAATAGTATGCCTAATTTTTATGGCAACGGTGGTTATGGGCGAGTTTGGATTGTTTTCGCAGCAGCGAGTAGGGCAACACGCAAAGTTATTTACCATGTATAAGATTAAAACCATGAAATCTAATACCTTAGATGATGCAAATATAATTGTTGATGATTCAAGAATACCTTGGTTTGGAAAATTGTTGAGACGTACTAAATTAGATGAATTGCCGCAATTATTCAATGTGCTGATAGGTAATATGAGCTTGGTGGGCCCTCGCCCTGATATAGTAGGCTATGCCGATAAATTAACAGGCGAAGACAAAATCATCCTCTCTGTAAAACCCGGTATTACAGGGCCTGCTACATTGAAATTTAGGAATGAAGAAGATATCTTAAAACAACAACCAAACCCAAAAAAGTATAATGACGCTGTCATTTGGAAAGAAAAAGTAAAAATTAATAAAGACTATATTCAGAACTGGTCTTTTTTAGGCGATATAAAATATATTTTTAAAACATTTTTTCCCTAAATTTGCATCCTAAAAAAAGAAAAACAAGTACCTGTAAATTTGATTTTATAGTACTTATAAATGGCCAAAAATGAAAAAAACAAAAATTGCTATTATCGGATTGGGATATGTCGGCTTACCGTTGGCAGTAGAATTCGCTAAAAAATATCAAGTCATCGGCTTTGATATCAATACACAACGTATTAAAGAATTAAGAAAAAATTCTGATGTTACGTTAGAGACAACCTCGTCAGAACTAGAGCAAGTAAATGTACATTCTTTAGAAGCATTGCATAAAACTTCAACAGGATTGTGGCTGACAGACGATTTATCGGCAATAGCATCCGCAAACTTTTATATTATAACAGTACCTACGCCCGTTGATAAAAATAACCGGCCCGATTTAACACCTTTGCTCAAAGCTAGTGAAACGGTAGGCAAGGTATTAAAAAAAGAAGACGTAGTAGTCTATGAATCTACTGTTTTTCCCGGAGCTACCGAAGATGAATGTGTCCCTATTTTGGAAAAAATATCAGGACTCACCTTTAACAAAGATTTTTATGTAGGCTATTCGCCCGAAAGGATAAATCCGGGTGATAAAAAACATACGGTTACCAAAATATTAAAAATCACTTCGGGCTCCACACCCGAAATTGCACAATATATAGATGAAGTTTACCAATCGATTATTGTAGCAGGTACCCATTTAGCACCTTCTATCAAAGTAGCCGAAGCTGCAAAAGTCATCGAAAATTCACAACGTGATATTAATATTGCCTTTGTCAATGAATTGGCTAAGATTTTTCGCTTAATGGATATCGACACCCATGAAGTATTGGAAGCCGCAGGTACCAAATGGAACTTTTTGCCTTTTAAACCGGGATTGGTAGGCGGGCATTGTATCGGGGTAGACCCATATTATCTGGCGCAAAAAGCTATGGAGCTAGGATACAATCCTGAAATTATCTTAGCCGGCAGGCGTTTAAATGATAGTATGGGGCCTTTTGTTTCGCAAGAAACCGTAAAAATGATGATACAAGAAGGTATTCCAATAAAAAATGCCAATGTATTGGTGTTGGGAATTACCTTTAAAGAAGACTGCCCCGATATTAGGAATTCAAGAGCTATTGATATTGTAAGAGAATTGCAAACCTATGGGGTCAATGTAGATGTTTATGACCCATGGGCGACCGTATCAGCCGTAAAACACGAATACGGAATAGACCTGATATCGTCATTAGACGACGTCAACACAATATATGATGGCGTAATCATTGCCGTATCACATCAAGAATTTAAAACATTAGATATCAAAGGGTTGGTTGGCGAACACCATATAATTTTTGATGTCAAAGCAACATTGCCAAAAACGGCATCACACAGTAGGTTATAAAAATTGTTAAAAATGTTATCAAAACCCGAAAATAGAACACAGATAATCACAGAATATACATCCCAAATACACAAAAAACAAAAAACAAAGAACCCGAAATCCAAAGGCAAGGAGAATTAGAATAGAGAAACAATGAAAGAAAATTTAGAGAGTAAAGTACTAATAACCGGAGCAGCAGG
>DRQI01000019.1 GCA_011330545.1 Flavobacteriia bacterium | reverse complement strand
TTTGTAGCTTTATAGCAAATATATTCAATGAAAAGATACTCTTTCATACTGTTGTTTTCGGTACTCATTTCTTGTGGAAGCTACCATTCTATCAATAGCTTTTATAATGTTCATAAAAACGATGCGAATGTTACTGCATTTCGGGTGCCCCATTTTATGTTTAGCTTATTAAAGGGGTCTCAGGAAGGAGATATGAATAGTTTTTTAAACAATGTTTCTGATATTCGATTTATTCAGTTAAATCCGAAATCGGCAGCAGAAAGCATTGCCATTAGCAATCAAATCAACGGATTGGTTTCTAACCGGTTTGTAGAAATTTACAGAAAAAACGAAGATGCTAAACGCACTTTAATCAGTGTTCGTGAAAACCGTGATGTAGTGAAAGAGATTATCATCTATAAAAACGGCAAAAACCACAATTCGGTTTTTTATCTCAGTGGTAATTTTAATCCTGTAAAAGTTCGCCGGTATGTAAAAAACGGGCGGTTCGACAAACTTTCTAATTCTGTATTGCAACAGTTTCATTTTAATCCTGCCGAAGCTCCTAAAAATTAATTACTGATGAAACGATTGAAATATTTATTGGTCTACTTGTTGCCCATTACGGTGTATATTTCGTTTACTTCTAAAGGCTTATTGACTTTTTTGCCGGTATTTTTATTTTTTGGAATTGTACCTTTTTTAGAATTTTTCTTTAAGGCCGACAGTAACAATTTTGACAGAGAAACCGAGAAATTGGAAAAAGAAAATAAACTGTACAGTTGGATATTATACGCTATCATTCCGGTTCAATTAGCGATGCTCATTTTCTTTTTTTATGTTGTACAAGAGCCCCTGACTGCCATTGAATATATGGGAAGGGTTTGGTCTATGGGATTAATGTGTGGCGTTATGGGCATTAATGTTGGCCACGAATTGGGGCACCGGCATAATAAAACGGAACAATTGTTAGGCGAAATGCTATTGCTCACTTCTTTAAATACTCATTTTTTGCCTTATCATAATGGCGGGCATCATTTGAATGTGGCCACTCCTCATGATGCGGCCACTGCCAGAAAAAACGAGCCTTTGTATTTTTTTTGGATCCGTTCGCATTTTTCGAGTTATAAAGAAGCTTGGCAATTGGAGAACAAACGACTGAATACTGCCGGTAAAAAGCCTTTTTCTTTGCAACATAAAATGGTAGTATATAGCATCGTTACTGTTTTGCTGCTCGGTGCCGTTTATTACTTTTTTGGCGGATTTGTATTGTTGAGTTTTGTGTTGGCAGCCGTCATCGGAATTTTACTGTTAGAAACCGTCAATTATATTGAACATTACGGGTTACTCCGCAAAAAAAACGAATCAGGGCGTTATGAAAAGGTACGGCATCACCACTCATGGAATTCTGACCATATCATTGGCAAATTGATGCTCTTTAACTTATCGCGGCATTCTGACCATCATTATAACGGAAGTAAACCTTACCAAGTGTTAAAATCATTGCCTGAGAGCCCGCAAATGCCCACAGGCTATCCGGGAATGATGTTACTTTCATTACTCCCCCCGCTATGGTTTCGGTATATGAATGCTAAAATTGAAAAATTTCAACAGTAATTTTTATGACTGTAATAGAGAAAAATAAATCTTGTTTTGATTTGAGTGGGTAAGAAAATAGAAGTACACAACCATTAAATATTTCTGGTTCTTCTAGAGTGAGTTTGTAAGGAATGGCAGTGATACTGAACTAATGTCTGAGAAATACCAAATTCCAAAAAAACAAATTCCAAAAACCTAGTGTCTTAAATAAAACTTGTAACTTTGATTTTACTCTTATTTATTAAATCGATTTCTTAAATTATGTCGCTAAATTCTATTATAAAAAAAATACAATCTCATAAAAACAGGCCAAATCTTGATTTTAGCCTTAAGAGTAAGACTGAAATTTTTACTGATAAACTCTTCCATACTCTTTTTGATGCCAATGTTTCTGTAGAAAAAAATATTGTACAACTGGGTAAAGATTTCGATGAAATTACAAGTATTGCCTGCTTTGATACCGAAGTTTCTTGTGAAGTGGTATGGAAAGCATTTCTTGCCAAATTACCCGAAATTATCGAAAAATTAAATTTAGACGCACAAGAAATTTTAGACAATGACCCTGCCGCCAAAACGATAGAGGAAGTGTATTTGGCCTATCCGGGGTTTTTTGCCATTGCCGTATATCGATTTGCCCATGAGTTTTATAAAATTGACATGCCTCTAATTCCGAGGATGATGAGCGAATATGCGCACCGGTTAACGGGAATCGATATCAACCCGGGGGCAAAAATAGGCCAATGTTTTTTTATTGACCACGGTACGGGTATCGTTATTGGCGAAACTACCATTATCAACAATCATGTAAAAATCTACCAAGGGGTAACCTTAGGGGCTTTGCAGGTCTCTAAAGATATGCAAAACAAAAAGAGGCATCCTACGGTTGAAGACAATGTTACTATTTATGCCAATGCTACCATCCTTGGCGGAGAAACGGTTATTGGCAAAAATTCTACTATTGGCGGAAATGTTTGGATTACCGAATCTATCCCCAAAAACAGCTTGGTATA
>DRQI01000018.1 GCA_011330545.1 Flavobacteriia bacterium | reverse complement strand
CGTTCTTTTTTGCCCGAGCGGTTATTTAATACATAAGAACCGGCATCCAACCTGCCTGAATACACTCTAAAGAATGCTAACCTTCCCACAAAAGGATCGGTAGCAATTTTAAATGCCAACGCGGCAAAGGGTTCTTTTATATCTGGTTTACGTGCGATCTCTTCTCCGGTATCAGGGTTGATACCAATAATTGCTTCTTTATCTACCGGTGACGGTAAATACCTGCATACGCCGTCTAGTAAAAATTGTACTCCTTTATTTTTAAAGGCTGAACCACATATCATTGGAATAATTGCCATATCCATCACAGCAGCCCTCAATGCAGCATGCACTTCGTCTTCTGTAATAGAATCTTCATCTTCCATAAATTTTTCTAATAAAGCCTCGTCATAGGTTGCTACTTCTTCAATTAGCAATGCCCTATACTTATGTGCTTCTTCTTTTAGCTCTTCAGGAATTTCAACAATATCAAATGTTGAACCCATACTTTCTTCATGCCATATAATGGCTCTATTCTTAACTAAATCTACAACTCCTTTAAAATCAGCTTCTTCACCAATAGGCAATACGATAGGCACGGCATTTGAGCCTAACATTTCTTTTACTTGGTTGCATACCATTAAAAAGTCAGAACCTTGGCGGTCCATCTTGTTGACAAACCCAATTCTAGGCACTTTATAATTATCTGCTAATCTCCAGTTGGTTTCAGATTGTGGTTCTACTCCATCAACTGCCGAAAATAAAAAAACCAATCCGTCAAGAACTCTTAACGACCGGTTTACTTCTACTGTAAAATCAACATGGCCGGGAGTATCGATAATATTAAAATGATACCCCTTAGCATCTGCTGTTGGCTTGCCATTTTCTGTAGGAAACTGCCATGTACATGTTGTAGCCGCAGATGTGATTGTAATACCGCGTTCTTGCTCTTGCTCCATCCAGTCCATTGTAGCGGCGCCATCATGGACTTCGCCAATTTTATGACTTACGCCCGTATAATAAAGTATACGTTCTGTAGTGGTGGTTTTACCCGCATCGATATGCGCGGCAATACCTATATTTCTTGTATATTTTAAATCTCTTGCCATTTTCTAATTAAAATCTAAAATGTGAAAATGCTTTGTTTGCTTCTGCCATTTTATGAACATCCGTCCTTTTCTTAACAGCAGCCCCTTCTTCTTTAGCAGCAGCTATAATTTCGCCTGCTAACCGTTGTGCCATAGATTTTTCATTGCGTTTTCTCGCAAATAAAATCATCCATTTAATGGCCATAGACACTTTTCTGTCGGGCCTAATTTGCATGGGTATTTGAAATGTTGCCCCTCCAACCCTTCTACTTCTTACTTCTACATGAGGCATTACATTTGACAGGGCATCTTTCCATATTTCTAATGACGATTTTTCTTCATCTTGTTTTCTTTCTTCTACAATATCAAGTGCATCGTAAAATACTTTAAAAGCAACAGACTTTTTGCCGTCTTTCATTAAGTTATTTACAAACCGTGTAACTAACTGATCATTAAATTTCGGATCCGGCAAAAGGATTCTTTTTTTGGCGCTTCTTTTTCTCATCTCTCTTTACTAAAGTGTTTAAATTATTTTTTAGGGCGTTTTGCTCCGTATTTTGAACGTCGCTGTGTTCTACCCTCAACACCTGCAGTATCTAATGCACCACGAACTACATGATACTTCACTCCAGGTAAATCTTTTACTCTTCCACCTCTAACTAATACTATTGAGTGCTCTTGAAGATTATGTCCTTCTCCCGGTATGTATGCATTTACTTCATTACCATTTGTCAACCGCACTCTAGCTACTTTTCGCATAGCTGAATTAGGTTTCTTTGGTGTAGTAGTATAAACACGTGTACATACGCCTCTTCGTTGCGGACAAGAAGTCAATGCAGCCGATTTATTCTTCTTAGTTATTTGGGTTCTTCCCTTGCGTACTAATTGCTGTATAGTTGGCATATAAATTAATTATTTTTTATTTCTTAAAATCTCTATTTTTAAGAGTGTGCAAATGTATAAATAATTTCTTGTTATTCAAACAGCTAGCAACTAAATTTTATCAGCAATTAAAAAATACTTTAAAACAAGCGCTCAATAAGCTATTTTTCTATTATTTTTCACCTGTTTGCCAATCTAAAAAAATGGTGTTTTTATTTTAGAAAGTACTATCCGGTTTATTTTTTTTCATCTTTTTTATACATTTTGACGAAAAAAAATTACCTTCGTTTGAAGAGTTTTGAAACAGCAATTTACACCATATATATATATACTATTTTTTTTATTGAATTTTGGATTTGTTTTTGGCCAAAAATTAATATTAAAAGTTTCTGCAAAGGATAGCACCAATACTGTTCTTATAAATACTATTCATTATCAAAAGGTTCATTTTTCTAAAATTTCATTGGATGCTTCCTTAGATTCGATTCATGAGAAACTCGAACGAAAAGGATTTTTGAATGTATCACTCGATACACTTATAAAAAAAGACACTGTATATTTTGCCACTTTTAATTTAAAGAACCGCAACAAAACCATTCGGATTTATTACGCTAAAAAAGACGTGGCAAAAAAAACTATTTATAAAATAGTACCACATGCAAAAGTTGAAGATGGTTATTTTGAAGTTCCCCTCGAAAATTTGTCAGAAATATTGGATGCTTTTGTTACTGTATTTGAAGCTCAAGGAAATTCTTTTACTCAAGTTTCTTTACAAAAAATACAAGTAGAAAAAAGGTTGATTAATGCACAATTGATGATTAAAAAGTCGCGTGTTAGAAAAATTGACAAGGTTGTGATTAATGGGTATAAAGAGTTTCCTAAGACATTTCTTAGGAATTTTTTACACTTACAACCCACCACTTTATTTAGCCGGAAAAAATTAAACGAATCTTCAAAACTTATAGCTTTTCTACCTTTTGTTACAGAAATGAAACCTCCTGAAGTTTTATTTACAAAAGACTCTACCATACTTTATTTATATTTAAAGAAAAAAATATCAAATAAGTTTGACGGTTTAGTAGGGTTTACTTCTAAAGAAAACGGAAACGGCATTCTGTTTAACGGTTATTTAGATTTGGCATTACATAATATTTTTGATGGAGGGGAGTCATTTTCTATTTATTGGAAAAATAACGGCAATGACCGGCAAGTTTTCGATTTGAACTTAAAAGTGCCCTATATTTTTAACGCTAGGTTTTCTCCTTCTGTTGAATTAAATATCTACAAGCAAGATTCGTCATTTATTTCAACGAAAACTAAATTAAATGTACCCTATATTGTTAATGAAAGGCTTTCACTTGGGATATCACTACAATCAGAAAACTCTACAAATCTCTTAACTAGTAACGGCGACAACATCAATGATTTCAAGACTTCTTTTTACGGTATTAATTATGCCTATCAAATTTTTAATAACAACGTATTATTCCCTACTAAATTTAGTGTGTTTGGCGAATTTCTATCCGGCAAGAAAAAAAATACCGGAAATACCACAAACCAAACAAAATTATATTTAAAAACAATTTATTTATGGTATGTAAGCCCAAGAAGCCATCTCTATTTACAAAACGAAACCAGCACCTTACTATCGGATAACATATTGGTGAATGAACTGTTTAGGATTGGAGGTGTAAATAGCATTAGGGGTTTTAATGAAGAAAGTATCTTTGCCTCCACTTACAGTTATTTTAACATAGAATACCGATACAATACAAACACCTCTTCTTACCTATACTCAATAACTGATGTAGGGTATATTGACAATGAAACTATTCAACAATCTTCGCAGATTTATAGTTTAGGTTTAGGGTATGCTTTTACTACGAAATTAGGGGTCTTAAACTTAAGTTATGCCATTGGTAATTTTTCTAGCCGGCCTTTTGATATTAATAACTCTAGGTTTCACGTTAAAATTGTAAGTTTTTTCTAAATATTAAAGCAACCTTTTCATCATTTTAACATCATAAAAAAGAACTTCAATCAAAGGCCTTAACATTTATTTAACCTTATTTTCAAACTTTTCTGTTAAAAAGTTGGTTATTTAACTATTTATTAAGATTTTTGACGTTAAATTAATTCAAATAATTATACAATGAAAACAAAGTTTAGTGGAATTTTAACGCTATTACTGGCGTTTCTTGTTCAAATTACTTTTGCACAAGAAAAAACTATTTCTGGTACAGTTACTGATGAATCTGGTCCTTTACCAGGAGTAAGTGTAGTAATAAAAGGTACTACCACAGGAACTGAAACGGATTTTGATGG
>DRQI01000017.1 GCA_011330545.1 Flavobacteriia bacterium | reverse complement strand
GCCTTGCTTTTTTCTAGTTTTAGCAGTAATTCTTTTGAGCGTTTGTCATTCAAGGCAATTTTGTAATCTATGGTGTTTTCAACGGTTTCATTGGCGTCTAATAAATTCAATGTAATGTATTGTTCCGCCAATGTTTCGAGGTTGCTTTTTAAGATAATGGTTTCGTTTAAGTCAATACCCAACGTGATATTTAACATCTTATAAGCAATATCCCTTAACCTGATAGCATTCTTTAAATTAGTGTCTAGTTGCAATAATGTTATTTGAAGCTGTTCTACATTTTCTTCTTCTGTCAACCCGTTTTCGTAGATTTTTTGGGTTTCATTTAGGTTTTTTTCTAAAACTGCCTTGTTGTTTTTAGTAATGGTAACACTTTCTTCAGCCAACAACACATTGCCATAAGCATTGATAACGGTTTTTCTAATTTCCAAATCTGTTTTTTCTTTGGCATTTTTAGAAATTTCTAGAAATACTTTGGCAGATTGAAGGCCCACTAAGTAAGAACCATCAAAGAGTAGTTGGTTCAATGTTGCGGTGGCATTTATATTTTGTTTGGTACCGAAGGCAATTTCTGCAAATTCACCTGCATTTCCGCCAAAGAACTCTGCGGGAACGAGAGAGACTTGTTGTTTTAGCCAGTTTTGATAATCTACTTTTGCACTAACTTGGGGTAAGCCCATGGTAGTAGTTTCCCATTTTCTTTTTTTGGCAGCTTCAACATCACGCTCGGCATTTTTAATGGCCCTATTATTTTCTAACGCATATTGAATGGCTTCTTCTAACGTAAAACTCAATTGTTTTTCTTGAGAATAGGTAGTTGTTAAAAAAAAGAAACTAAGTAATAATATGATTAATCGGTTTCTCATTTCTTTTTGGGTTTTAATTGATAATCTTTTTCAATAATTGTTTTTATTCCTTTTTTGTAGGGCGTTGGTTCGTAGTTAAAATAAGTTTCGAACTTACTGCTGTCAAAAACATAATCGCGGTCATATTGATACATCATTTCAACCGTTTCCTTCATAATTGGCATAAAAAGTCCCATTATTTTCACTAAGAGTTTTGGAGCTGCTTGATAGTCGGGTTTTACATCCATTTCTTGGGCAATCATTTCAATCCACTCTTTACCTGTAGGTGGGTTTTTAGCTGTAGGCAGGTGCCATATTTGGTTGTAGGCGGCATTAGTATTTCCTAAAAGGGCTGTTGCTTCGGCAGCATCAGGCGTAAAAGTAAAAGAGTGTTTAAAATTGACTGAACTTAGCCAATTGGCTTTTTTTCCTATGCTTAACGGACGAAATACAGTTTCTGTCAAAAGACACGTTTTTTTAATAGAAGGCCCGTAAAAATCTGCTGAACGCGCAATGAGCGCTGTCAATTTGTTGTTAGAAACCTCATCCATGATTATTTTTACCACTTCAGCCCGTATTTTTCCTTTGTTGCTTGAAGGGCGTATAGGAGTTTCTTCTGTCATATACGCGAGATGGTTTTTATCATACATATATATATTGTCAAAAAATACCAATTTACATTGATGTTGTATGCAGGCCTCGGTTACATTTGAAATAAATGCCGGCCAGTTTTCTTTCCAAACGCTTAATTTATATGGAAATCCAATTGTTATGTAGACAATTGAAGAGCCTTTTACCGCTTCAAATACCGCCTCCTTTTTGGTCAGGTCTGTAGCCAAAAGCAAATCGGTATCATGAACCTTTTTAGGATTTCTGCTTACCAATTTTATCTTGGTTGTATATTTTTTTAAGGCTTTGGCCAATTCGGTACCAATAGCTCCCCCCGCCCCTAATATTGTTTGCATACTTAATTTTCTTTAGCTAATAGCGCTTCTAATTTTTTAACACCTTTTGCAGTTGCAACTGCCCTGATGTGATAGTTCAAATAGTGGTTCATCAAAGTTTTCATGTTTTTTTCAGCCATAGGAAATAATTCAATATCCTTAACCGAAATAACACCTACAAAATAAATTCTAGAAATGAAATCAATGTTTATTTCTTTTCTAAAATAACCGGTTTCAATACCCCTTTCAAGGTTTTCAAGAACACAATCTTGCATCAGGTCAAATTGCTTTTTCTGTAAAGTGTAAAACAGTGAAGGATAGTATTTTTTCAATTGATATTGAGGGGATGATTTTTCGCCTTTTAAGTTTTCAACCACAAATTCTTTAATGTCAAATAACTCTTCAATCGGGTTTTTCTTCAACGCACAGATGGTGTCTATTCCAGAGCTTATTTGGTCAAACATGGCATATACACATGCCTCGACCAATTCGGTTTTTGTTTTGTAAAAAGTGTATATTGTTTTTTTTGAAATGCTAAGGTGCCTTGCAATCTCATCCATAGTTATACTCTTAAATCCGTAGTTTAAGAATAACTCGTTTGCCGTATGTAAAATTTTTTCTTTCATTTTGAAGGTGCGAAGATACATAGGAAACTTTATAAACCCAAAAAGTTTCCTAGGTTTATTAAATATTTAACATTTTTAACATTTACCTTAATATAAACTTTTTGGATTTTACCAAAAAATGTTGTTTTTGTACTCAATGGAAGGCTTTTTTATCTTGTATGGCATCACTGTGGAATATCAAAACTTCATTTCATAATTCATTAATTCAAAAAAGAAATTTTAATAGCTTATTTTTGCCAAAAAAGAAACGATTTGAACATAGAGATTTACAAAGCATTGTTTTTAGAACACCTTGCCAAGCAAATGCAGCCCAAAGAGCCCAAAAATTTGTACGAACCGATTACTTATATATTAAATTTAGGGGGCAAACGTTTGCGCCCGGTACTGACCTTGATGAGTTGCGATTTGTTTGGAGG
>DRQI01000016.1 GCA_011330545.1 Flavobacteriia bacterium | reverse complement strand
TGGGGTTAATAGGCCTGGGAAAATATATTAAATACATACCCTATCCTGTTGTTTCAGGGTTTATGACGGCTATTGGGGTCATTATTTTAGTAACTCAAATATTGCCTTCTTTAGGATATTACCCAAAAGAAGATACCGCATTTGTTGCACAATTTAAACCCAAAGCCGAAGAAATTATTTTAGATAATATCTTAAAAGAAGAAGCAGGCGAAGGAATTTTAGTGTTAGAAGACTTTAAAGAAACTGTAAAAAGGGCAGAGCATATTACAGAAGGCCAGATTTTAAAAGAATCGCAAACGTTGGCAGGCAAAGAAGCCTCAGGGGTAATAGGTGCTGTCAAAATACTGCCTAGGGCATTGCAACATACAAATTGGTTAGAATTGCTCTTGGCGCTTGGCACTATCATTATTATCTATGGTTTCAAACGAATTACTACCAAAGTACCCAGTACCTTGGTGGCATTGATAGTAATGTCAGGAATTGCCATAGGGTTCAAATTAAATTACAGGCCCATTGAAGAAATACCCAGTGGCTTGCCAATTCCGAACCTAAGGATTTTTAGCGAATTTAACGTTGCAAATATTAGCCCCTATATTTTTACAGCTTTAACCTTAGCCCTTTTGGGCGCTATAGACTCGTTATTGACTTCTGTAGTTGCCGATAATATGACCAAAACAAAACACAAACCGAATAAAGAGTTAATAGGCCAAGGCATTGGAAATAGTATCGGTGCCCTTTTTGGCGGTATACCCGGAGCCGGAGCCACTATCAGAACCGTAGTAAATATTAATGCAGGTGGTAAAACACGTTTATCAGGTATGATGTCAAGTATTTTATTGTTGGTTATTCTATTGGCACTGGGGCCAATTGCCTCTCAAATTCCTGCCGCTGTGTTAGCCGGAATATTAATTACCGTTGGTATTGGCGTAATGGATTACAAAGGCCTCAAAGCAATACCATATATGCCTAAGCCTGAAGTTATTATAATGATTATAGTACTGGTATTGTCATCAGTTTGGAATCTAGTTTACGCAGTGGGTATTGGCTTGGTAATAGCCTCTTTGATGTTTATGAAAAAAATTGGCGATTTGACGGCAGAACGCTCTGATGTAAAATCATTATTAAAAGAAAAAGCGTGGTCTGATGAAATTGACTTTCCTGAAAACTTAAAAGAGAAAGTTTTTATCAAGCACATTAAAGGCCCTTTATTTTTTGGTTCAACGAGCGATTTTCAACAACTAATGAATCAAATTCCGGATACCGCTACTAGCATTATTATCAGAATGGGGCGTATGCAATATATAGACCAATCAGGATTATACGCTTTAGAAGATGCATTGGTAGCATTGGCAAATCAAGGTAAAAAAGTGCTTTTGGTAAATGTTTTAAAACAACCCAAGTACTTGTTAGAGCGTATAGATATTATTCCTGACCTCGTTCCTAAAGAGCAAATTTTTGACAATTTTAAAGATTGTTTGGTATGGATTAAGGAAAATGTAAACGGTAAATCAAAATAATACTGGCTTGTACATACTATAAATACTAAGGTTTTAAAAAATTATAAAAAAACTTGCATTATTGATAGTAATACTATTATATTTGCAACCGCAACATGAAAAATCTTCAAATACATATAAAGGTTAGTCCTGAATTATATTTAAAGAATCCTGATTCTTCAGAATTGGGGCATAGGATTATCGCTGGAAGTATCGAGCTTATTAATGAGCTTGGGTTTGAAGTATTTACCTTTAAGAAATTGGGCGATAAAATCGGATCGCCCGAAAGTTCTATCTATCGTTATTTTGAAAGTAAGCATACCCTACTTATTTATCTTACTTCTTGGTTTTGGAGTTGGGTTGAATACCAATTGGTTTTTGCTACGGCAAATATAAATTCGCCCATTGATAAGTTAGAAAAAACTATTAAGATACTAACTCAGCCGGTAGAAGTTGATAAATCATTTTCGTACATAAACGAAGTATTATTGCATAAGATTATCATCACAGAATCTGTAAAAGTGTATCATACAAAAGATGTTGATGATGAAAATGAAAAAGGTTATTTCAGCTCGTACAAGCAGGTAGTTCAAAGGGTTAGTGATATGGTGTTGGAAATAAACCCGACATTTAAATTCCCTCAAATGCTTATTTCTACAGTGATAGAAGGGGCTAATCATCAACGATATTTTGCACAGCACCTACCGGCACTCACCAATGTAGAAAAAGGGAAAGATAATATTATAAAGTTTTATACAGACTTAGTTTTTAAAGCTATTAAATGATGAACGAAAGAATCTATGCCATAACATCTTTAATAGCACTGTATACCTTAAATATTATAATGTGCATTATGATAGTGCTGCCTACTGCACAAGCCTTAGAATTGTTTAGTAATACAAACTATGAATTGGTTAAGTTTTCTGACGAAGAAAATACTGACAACCAAGAAAAGCCCGAAGATAATACCAAGAATGAAAAAACTGAATTTCAAGCCGTAACTATTAATTATCAGCATTATACATTTTATAAAAAACCTTCTTGCCAACGAAATCGAGAATTAATATCTAATTTTAATCAAGATATTTTTACACCTCCACCCGAAAAAGGTATCAACGCTTAGTACCTAACAACCCAATATAGTAAAAATATTTTTTGCTATTTCTAATAGAAATCAAGGGTTGGTTTTTCACATATTAATTAAAAAAGTAATCAAAAAATAATTGGTATAGGTATCAATAACCTAACACTATATCATTTTCAATTTTAAAAATATTATGAATTCTACAAATCCGTTTAAAAATTTAAAAGCTGATTTTCCGGCAAGTATTGTTGTTTTCTTTGTGGCACTACCCCTTTGTTTAGGAATCGCATTGGCGAGTGGGGCACCGCTTTTTTCAGGTTTAATAGCCGGTATCATAGGAGGCATCGTTGTAGGCGCCCTTAGTGGTTCACAAGTAGGTGTCAGCGGCCCGGCAGCAGGGTTGGCAGCCATAGTTTTAGTAGCCATCGGAACACTTGGCAGTTTTGAAAATTTTCTCTTAGCCGTAGTACTGGGAGGTGTTATTCAAGTGCTCTTCGGAGTGTTAAAAGCCGGCGTAATTGGCTACTATTTTCCATCATCGGTAATTAAAGGAATGCTTACAGGTATTGGTATTATCATAATACTCAAACAGATACCACATTTTTTTGGATATGACACCAATCCTGAAGGAGACTTTTCCTTCTTTCAAGTAGATGGCGAAAACACCTTTTCTGAAATTATCAATTCTATCAACGGCATTAGCCTTGGAGCCACACTAATAGCTATTTTAGGCTTAGGAGTTCTTATTCTTTGGGAAAATGTATTGACAAAAAAAGCAAAGATATTCCGACTTATCCAAGGCCCATTAGTAGCCGTAGTATTAGGTATTGTTTATTTTGTGGTAACAAAAGGAAATGAAAAATTTGGTATTGCTGCTGCACATTTGGTAACTGTGCCAGTTCCTGAAGATGCCTCTTCATTTTTACACCAATTTAGCTTTCCAAATTTTGGAGCTATAACCAATCCTGAAATTTGGATTACAGCTTTTACAATTGCTTTGGTAGCAAGCCTAGAAACGCTTTTATGTGTGGAAGCTACAGACAAGCTAGACCCTTTAAAACGAGTAACCCCCACAAACAAAGAATTATTGGCACAGGGAACCGGAAATATCCTTTCAGGATTGGTAGGCGGCTTACCGATTACACAAGTAATCGTGCGTAGTTCTGCCAATATACAATCGGGTGGAAAAACAAAAATGGCCGCTATCATTCACGGGTTTTTACTCTTAATTTCGGTACTCTTAATTCCCAGGTTGCTAAATATGATACCCTTATCGGTACTTGCCGCTATTTTGCTTATTGTTGGTTATAAATTGGCAAAACCAATGCTGTTCAAAAAAATGTATGAACTCGGATGGAAACAATTTGTACCCTTTGCAGTTACCGTTGTTGGGATTGTATTTACTGACTTACTTGTAGGAATTGGGCTTGGCTTGGCTGTAGGGATTGTAGTGGTGTTGATAAAGAGTTTTCAAAATTCTCATTTTTTACATATCGAAGATAAGAGCAATAGCAAACACAAAATTAAAATGACCTTGGCCGAAGAAGTAACATTCTTTAATAAAGGAGCTATACTTAAAGAATTAGACAGCCTTCCAAGAGATACCTATTTAGAATTAGATGTTAGAAAAACACGTTATTTAGATAATGATATTGTTGAAATTTTAGAAGATTTTTCTGAAAAAGCAACTAATAGAAATATTGATGTAAAACTCATTTCAGAAAGAGGGATTGTTGAGAATCCGAGCAGTTACATACAGTTTTTCAAACTTAGGCCAAAAACTGCTTAATGGGATGTTACTAAATAAAAAACCACATTATTATGGCAACTAAATACAAGTTATTAGTACTTATAGATCTTTTTAAAACCTCTCATTCAGTAGTAAAGAGTGCAGTAAATTTAGCCAAGGCGGTAAACGCGAGCGTTGAAGTTTTTTATGCAAAACAATTGACAACTATTGTAAAGAATGAAAATCAAATTTCGGCAATGCGC
Source organism: Flavobacteriia bacterium (assembly GCA_011330545.1). GTDB lineage: Bacteria > Bacteroidota > Bacteroidia > Flavobacteriales > Flavobacteriaceae > Aureibaculum. Next base: position 6,592 of record DRQI01000016.1, on the reverse strand, counting down.
TCACTAAATGAAGAACAGAATATAACTAAGAAAAAATTGAAAAATTTAGTAAACACCATTTCAAAAGAAGAGAATATCCCAATTACATTTGATTTTGTTTTTGGCAATATTAAAAATGAAATTATCCGTCAAATTGAGACAATGAAACCAGATATTATTGTCTTGGGGAAAAGAAAACAACCCGTTTTTAACTTCTTGAGAGATGATACAACCCAATTTTTATTAAATACGTATTTTGGTAATATTTTAATTGTTGATGAAGATAATGAGCTCAATTCAAATAGCAATATTTCTATTGGTTTTTATACCGATACCCTTGACGATTGCAATATAGAAATTACAAAAGACCTAAGTAAAAAAGCTTCTTCTTCTATAAAATTTTTTAAGGTTCGAAAAAATGCTACGGTACAACTTTCAAATGATATATCAGCACAATTAAAAACTACGCATGCAGATAAAAATATAGTAGAATACGAGTTTGAAGAAAGTACCGGAGCCCTGATAAATTTTGTCTCAAAGAATAATATAGAATTATTATGTGTGGGGCGAGAATGGAAGAAAAAAGGATGGATAGAATCATTTGCGCGAGAAGAAGCAAGCATGAACAAAGAGATTCATAAACTCAAAGTACCATTATTCATTTATGGAAAATAAAATTCATTAATTCATTAAAAAATAGAAATGTATGAAAACACAAACAAAACTAACCCAAGAAAATCTTAGCCCCAAGGATGCACATGCTATCTTAGTAGAAGGCAATAAAAGATTTGTAGAAAATTTAAAGGCACAACGCAATTTAAAAGACCAAGTAATAGAAACGAGCAAAGGCCAATACCCCTTTGCCGTAATACTGAGTTGTATTGATTCAAGAGTACCGGCCGAACTGGTTTTTGATCAAGGTATTGGCGATATATTTAGCGTAAGGATAGCCGGTAATATTGTCAATGAAGATGTGTTGGGCTCAATGGAATACGCCTGTAAAGTGGCAGGCTCGAAAATAGTGGTTGTTATGGGGCATACCAAATGTGGCGCTGTAACTTCTGCCTGTAAACATGTAGAATTGGGTAATATAACAGCATTACTCAGTAAAATAAAACCCGCAGTAACTTTAATAGAAGCAAAAAGAGATACCATGGATGATGAAGCCATCGAAGAAGTTTCTGTAACCAATGTGAAAATTTCTATTGATAGAATTAGAGACGAAAGCCCCATTTTAGCCCAAATGGAAAAAGATGGCAACATAGAAATTGTTGGGGCACAATACAATGTTTCTAACGGGAAAGTTGAATTTTTTGAAGGATGATGAAAAGATACCTTTTTCATAAAATTACCTTTTCATTGTTGTTTTTTTTACCTGTTTCTATGCTTGCTCAGCAAGCGGAAACAGGTAATTGGTTAATGTATTTCGGTATGAATAAGTTGAGTGACAAATTCAGCCTTCATACCGAGGTACAATACCGAAACCATACTTTGATGCCCAATAATACAGAACAATTGTTATTGAGAACAGGATTGAATTATCATTTTTCTGACAAGGCTTTTGTTACTGCCGGATATGCCTATATTCCTTCGTATATCTATAAGTCTGAACAGAAATCTCCAGAAACCGAAGAACACCGTATATGGCAACAATTTATCCTTACAAATACCATTGGCAGGGTGAAATTTGAGCATAGATATCGTATAGAACAACGCTGGGTAAACCGAAACTATAAAAATAGATTCCGGTATCGTTTGATGCTGTTCATTCCGCTCAACAAATCAAAAATTGACGATAAAACATGGTTTTTAGGATTTTATGATGAAGTTTTTGTAAATGCGAAAAAAACATTTTTTGATAGAAATAGGTTGTATGGGGCATTGGGGTACCAAATTACTAAAAATGCCGGCGTACAATTAGGAATGATGCGCCAACAAGTAAGTAATTTTGGAAAATGGTATTTACAAATTGCCATCGTTTTAAATACCGACTTAAGAAAAAAGAATACATTCATAGAAAATAAACTCAATCATTGAGGCAGTCTAAAAAGTGTCATTCTGTTCCGAGATTTCGGAAGAAATGAACCTGCCTGAGGCAAGGTAAGGAATCTGAAATAACATTAACATATTGATTATTAGGTAAATGAGATTTTTCGACTGGCCTACCTACCGTAGGCAGGCAGGCAGGCTCAAAATGACAAAGTGAAAACTTTTTAGACAGCCTCTTAAGAATATAAAATCACCAGTCTAAAAGCTAATATAAAAAGATGGAAAGAGAACTGGTAACCAATAAAAAGAAATTTTTAAGAATCAAAATCCTCCATTTTGTAAACGATCTAAGTTATATTTTAATTGGTATTATTTCGGCAGGTTTTGGCTTGAAAGGATTTTTACTGCCCAATTCATTTATTGATGGAGGCGTAATGGGTATCTCCCTACTGGTATCAGAAACAACAAATATATCATTATCAATTCTTATTGTGTTTATCAATTTACCATTCCTTATTCTCGGCTTATCGCAAATAGGAAAACAATTTGTTATCAAAAGTATTATTGCAATTATAGGCCTGGCACTTGTCATTTACTTTATACCGTACCCGATAATTACTTCAGATAAGTTGCTTATTGCCGTTTTCGGCGGCTTTTTTTTAGGGGCAGGTATTGGAATGGCAATTAGGGGAGGTGCCGTAATTGACGGAACCGAAGTATTGGCAATTTACTTAAGTAAAAAAACAGGACTCACAATTGGAGATGTAATACTGATTTTTAACGTTTTTATTTTCTCATTTGCTTCTTACATCCTATCCATTGAAATTGCCCTTTATGCTATGCTGACATACCTTGCAGCTTCAAAAACCATAAATTTTATTATTGAGGGGATTGAAGAATATACAGGAGTTACCATTATATCAGACGATAGTGAAAAAATACGCTTGATGATTACAGAAAAATTAAAAAGAGGCGTTACCATCTATTTAGGAAAAAGCGGATTTCGAAAAATAGGCGATAACCTAATGGAATTTGACATCATTTATACAGTTATAACCAGGCTTGAAATTGCAAAGCTACGAACAGAAATAGACAAAATAGACCCCCATGCGTTTATCATAATGAATAGCATAAAAGATACAAAAGGGGGCATGATAAAAAAAAGGTCATTAAATAAATAATAACAACACAACAGGATGCTAAAAAACTTCTTAGGAAACAGCCCTCTTTGGTATAAGTATACCTTACTTGGATTCTTAATTTTTAATGTGATTTCTTATTTTATACTAGGCAAGGTTATCACATCGTGGATATTTATTGCCGAATTTATTTTTACATTAGCAATGGCACTAAAATGTTATCCGTTAATATCAGGAGGGCTGCTCGCCATTCAAATTTTAGCCTTAAACCTTACCAGTGCAAAAAATGCCTATCTCGAAGTTGAACAAAACCTTGAAGTAATTTTACTCTTGATGTTTATGGTAGCGGCTATTTATTTTATGAAGCCACTCTTGATGTTTATTTTCAGTAAAATTTTTACGAAAGTAAAATCTAAAATGGAGCTATCACTTTTATTTGTGATTCTTTCGGCTATTCTTTCCGCTTTTTTAGATGCACTGACCGTTACTGCAGTTTTAATTAGTGTTGCCGTAGGTTTTTACGGAGTATATCATAAGATTCATTCGAGCAATCTCGATTTAGACGATGATGGAACCCTAGACAAAAAGCAACTGAGCGGCAAAACCTTAGAGCAATTTCGTAGTTTTTTACGAAGTTTAATCATGCATGGAGTTGTCGGAACGGCATTAGGAGGCGTGATGACGTTGGTTGGCGAACCGCAAAACCTTTTAATTGGTGAGAAAATGGGATGGGATTTTATCGAATTTTTCAAACAAATGGATATTATTACCATTCCCGTTTTCTTTTCAGGTTTGGCAGCTACAATATTCTTAGAAAAATTTAAACTATTTGGTTTTGGGGCAAAACTACCCAATGCCGCTCGTAATATTATTGAAAGATACACCCGAGCAGAAGATGAAAAAAGAACAAAAAAAGAAACATACAAGTTAGCAGTTCAAGCCACTGCAATGGGATTGTTAATTATTGGTTTGGCTTTACATTTAGCTCCGGTTGGATTTATCGGTTTGGCTTTGATTATCTTTCAAACCGCCTTTATGGGAATTACAGATGAACATCAAATAGGCCCGGCTTTTAAGGAAGCCTTGCCCTTTACAGCTTTGTTAGTAGTGTTTTTTGTAATTGTAGCCATGATTCACGATCAGCATTTGTTCAAGCCCGTTATAGAATATGCACTCGCTATGGATACTTCTGTCCAACCCACCATGTTTTATATAGCAAATGGTATTTTATCAGCCATTAGTGATAATGTTTTTGTAGCAACGGTCTATATCAATGAAATTCAAACAGCCTATGAAGCAGGTGAATTGTCGCGTTTACAATACGAAAAACTGGCCATAGCTATTAATACCGGTACCAACTTGCCGAGTGTAGCAACACCAAACGGACAAGCGGCGTTCTTGTTTTTACTAACCTCATCCTTGGCTCCCCTAATCAATTTATCATATGGAAAAATGGTAAAAATGGCATTTCCGTATGCCGTAGTGCTAGGTGGTGTAGGCTTACTATGTGTAATGTATTTATTATAAAATATGAGAGATTTAAAAACCACCAATACGCTTTTGTTGATATTGGTACTGCCCATAATTTTTTATGTATTGAAAATATTGTCATTTATTTTTGTGCCTTTGGTATTTTCTATGTTTATCGCATTGCTATTTTTACCATTGATGCGTTGGTTAAAAAAGAAAAAAATACCCAAACCTGTCAGTATTTTTATAGTCATCTTAATTATTGGAAGCGTATTGAGAATAGGAGGAAAATTAATTCAACTTTCAAGTAAAGAAATTCTTGCTACCCAAACTGATTTTTTTGAAAAAGCCACTTTTAAACTTCAGCAATTTCTCTCATCAATCGAAGGCTTTTTTGGGATAAAATATGTTGAAGGCGGAAATGTATTAAACCGTCTTTTACAAGAAGGTAGCATGGTACAAAATTTTGGATCAACTGTAGACTTTATTGGCAGTACCTTATCTATGACCCTAATGACGGCATTTTTTGTTGTGTTGTGGCTAGGGGAATCTATAAATTTTCAAACGGTTTTAAACAATACTATCCTCAAACAAAAACATGCATCAGTAAAAACATTTATGAAAATAGAAAATGACCTCATAAAATTTATAAAAGTAAAATTTATCATTAGTTTATTTACCGGAATAGGTATAGGCCTGTCTTGTTATTTTTTTGATGTGAGTTTCCCTATTTTTTGGGGGTTGTTTGCATTTGTAATTAATTTTATTCAAATGATAGGCTCTTTCATCTCGGTACTATTAGTAGCTTTATTTGCCTTTGTAGAATTAGACCCTACCAGTACACTCTTCTTTTTTGTCTTATCGGCAACACTGGTTCAAGTAGTATTCGGAGGGATATTAGAACCTGTTTTTATGGGAAAATCATTTTCAATCAATATCATTACTATTTTGGTAATGTTGATGTTTTGGGGTTTTATTTGGGGAATACCCGGTATGATAATGGCTATTCCTATAACCGTATTCCTTAAAATTATTTTAGAACAATTTCCTAAAACAAAAATTATTGCAAACCTAATCGCCGGTACTGCTCCCAAAAGTATAATTTAAAACGAAAATAATGTACCTTGCACACCTTAAAATGTTGACATGAATTGGGAGCAATTACTTTCTTTAAAACGGTTTGGCGATACCAAAAAACGCTTGCGTAACCAACAAGATGAAACCAGAATAGGTTTTGAAGTAGATTATGACCGTGTTATTTTTTCAGATTCTTTTCGCAGTTTACAAGACAAAACACAAGTTGTACCGCTTTCAAAAACCGATTTTGTGCACACACGCCTAACGCACAGTTTAGAAGTTTCGGTAGTAGGGCGGTCATTAGGAAGAATTGTTGGAAAACAACTCTTAGAAAAATACCCTCAGCTAAAACAATTGGGCTATCAAGCCAATGATGTTGGTGCTATTGTGGCAAGTGCTTGCTTGGCACATGATATCGGCAATCCGCCTTTCGGCCATAGTGGCGAAAAAGCCATTGGCGAATATTTTAAATCGGGTAATGGAAAACAATACAAAAGCCAATTATCGGCAAAAGAATGGCAAGATTTAATTGATTTTGAAGGCAATGCCAACGGATTTAAAATCTTAACAGAAAGCCGTGAAGGCGTAGAGGGCGGCTTACGCTTATCGTATGCTACCTTGGGAGCTTTTATGAAATACCCGAAAGAATCGTTACCCAAAAAACCAACCCGGCATATAGCCGATAAAAAATTTGGCTTTTTTCAATCAGAAAAAACCCTGTTTAAAGATGTAGCGGCCGATTTAGGGTTGCTGTCAAGAGATGTCAAAAACCATTCTTTTTCAAGGCATCCCTTGGCATTTTTAGTAGAAGCAGCCGATGATATTTGTTATACTATCATAGACTTTGAAGACGGTATTAACCTCGGACTGATAGAAGAAGAATTTGCACTCGAATACCTGATAAATTTAGTGCGGGATACCATTAATACCGAAAAATA
>DRQI01000015.1 GCA_011330545.1 Flavobacteriia bacterium | reverse complement strand
TGTTACAGTGCCGGGGCCGATAAAAGCGGCAGCTACCAATGGGCCCGGGCCAATATTTTTAAACCATTTTTTTACCATTTAGTTGGATGTTATACTTGGATGCTGTGGAAACTGGATACTGGGATACTGTGGATGCTGTGGATGCTGTGGATGCTATTGATACTATTGATACTGTGGATACTATTGATATTGTGGATGCTATTGATACTGTGGATACTGTGGATACTATTGATATTGTGGATGCTATTGATATTGTTGATACTGTGGATGCTGTGGATGCTATTGATACTGTGGATACTGGATACTGGGATACTGTGGATACTATTGATACTGTGGATACTGGATACTGGGATGCTTTGGATACTGGATACTGTGGATGCTATTGATACTTGGATGCCGGAATGCTGTGGATACTGAATACTTGATATTGGATACTGCGGATACAGTAGATACTTTTTAGAATTGTACCCATAATTTTCTTTAAATCTTTTCAAAAAATGCTTTTTAAAATTCAGTACAATGTAAGAAAAAGAATTTATTAGCTAAATTTTTGGTAATTTGCCAACCAATTCAATACAAAATAAAACAGATGGAAATTTTAGGGATAGATGTTGGTGGTAGCGGCATTAAAGGTGCTATTATCAATACCAACACCGGAGTACTTACCAGTGAAAGGCATAGAATACCAACACCTGTACCGGCAACACCCGATGCAGTAGCCATGTGTATTAAAGAATTAAACGAATATTTTAATTGGAAAGGTGCCGTTGGATGTGGTTTTCCTACACCTCAACATCACGGAAAATGTTTATCAGGCGGCAATTTACATAAAACTTGGGATGGCGTACAGATAGATGCCCTTTTTAAAGCTGCCACCGGCAATGATTTTACGGTTGTCAATGATGCGGATGCTGCCGGACTGGCAGAAGTAACTTTTGGCGCCGGCAACAATGTACCGGGAACGGTCATTACCATTACCTTGGGTACCGGAATTGGCTCGGGATTATTTTTAGACGGAAAACTATTGCCCAACACAGAGTTTGGGCACCTCTTATATAAAAATGGGGATATTTATGAGAAATACGCAGCAGATTCAATAAGAAAAAAGGAAGATTTAAGTTACAAGTCTTGGGGAAAACGCCTCAATAAATATTTTAACCACTTGCAACTATTATTGTCGCCTGACTTGATTATTATCGGAGGTGGTGCCAGTAAGAAATTACATAAATTTCAAGATCAAATCAACGTGAATTTTCCTATTGTAGCTGCAGAATCTCAAAATAATGCGGGAATCATCGGAGCGGCATTAGCGGCAAAAGAACATATTACTTGATATAGGAAACCCTATAATTTTCTATATGCGACTCTTCAAATTGATGTTTTTCATTTGTTCTTTCTAAATCGATAATTTCAGGGATATGAAGAAAATATTCTGATAATTTATCCAATATCGGATGTTGGTCATTGGTGTTGATTTCAATAATTTTTCCACCGTACAATTCTACAATATAATTATACCTCGGGGTATCATTGGGCTTGGTTTTTTGTTTCCATTGTTGGTCTAACACTCTCAATTGGCTTCTATTCAACATTTTTCTAAGGGCATAGATTTGTTTCGGCGAAAGTTTTCCTATAAAATTTCCGGTGAACTTTTTGGTAAAAATCCTTCCTTGATAATAAACCGTACCATCTCTATTAATTTCAACCGACATAGACGGGCAGGTACCAAAACAGGTAGAGGCATGAAAAGTTACTTTTTTAAAGTTAATTTTAGAGATTAACTGGCCCCTGTTGTAAAAAATATATTGTTTTTCTTTTAAAAACGGCGTTGTATTGAGCCTGTGATAATTTTTAATTTTAATTTCTTCGGCTTTATCAATTGGCGCAATAACCAGCTTGTTTTTATATAGTTGTTTAATCTTAAAGTTGAATTCTTCTGTCTTTTTACTGGCTCCACCCACATAATAAGCTACTTTAAAAGACAGTTTTCTGTTTTTTATATCGAATAACAATTCTTGTTTGGCCTCATTCAAATTAGAAACAACCGAATCTTTATAAAAGCGTAAATAGTCTAAATTTTTATTGACCCATTCGTTTTTTGTCAATAATAGCGAATCTTTGATTTGTGCTGTTACCGTTAAGGAAAAACACAATACAATAATGATAAGTAAATTTTTCATAGTAAGGGAGTTAACTACTTCTTTTCCAAATTTAAGAAAAATTATCCTAACCACCCTTCTCTATCCAAACTTCTGTACTGAATGGCTTCTGATATATGGTCTGCATTTACATTTTGAGCACTGTCTAAATCGGCAATAGTCCTGGCAACTTTTAGTATCCTATCATAGGCCCTGGCTGATAAATTCAAACTTTCCATAGCGTTTTTTAACAATTGCTTGGAAGCTGCATCCAAGGCACAAAATTTTCTGATTTGTTTGACTGTCATCTGTGCGTTGTAATGTACTGCATCACTCGCGGCAAATCGTTGGGTTTGAAAAGCCCTTGCTTTGGTAACACGCTCACGAATGACTTTACTGGGCTCTCCTTTTCGCTCATCGGATAACTTGTCAAATGGTACGGGCTGTACTTCTATATGAATGTCTATCCTATCAAGTAGAGGCCCTGAAACTTTACTCAAATAACGTTGCATTTCGGCAGGTGATGAAGTAACATGGCCTTCGGTATCATTAAAATAGCCACTCGGACTCGGGTTCATACTGGCTACCAACATAAAACTACTCGGATAGGTAACCGTAAATTTTGCTCTTGAAATGGTAACTTCCCTATCTTCTAACGGTTGTCGCATGACTTCTAAAACCGTTCTTTTAAATTCAGGCAATTCGTCCAAAAACAAAACGCCATTATGTGACAATGATATTTCTCCGGGTTGTGGATACGCGCCACCACCTACTAGAGCCACATCACTGATGGTATGGTGTGGCGAACGAAACGGCCGCTGCCCCATGAGTCCTGAATTCTCTTTTATCCTACCTACTACCGAATGGATTTTAGTAGTTTCTAAGGCTTCCTGTAAGGTCATAGGCGGTAAAATACTGGGCAACCGCTTGGCCAACATGGTTTTACCTGAACCTGGCGGGCCGATTAAAATAATATTATGGCCACCGGCAGCAGCAATTTCCATACAGCGTTTGATAGACTCTTGCCCTTTTACATCTGAAAAATCAAATTCGGGATTTTCTAAATTTTGGTAAAATTCTTTTCGGGTATCTACAATGAGTGGTTCTAATGTAGACCTTCCTTCAAAAAAATCAATCACCTCTTTAATATTCTCTACGCCATAGACATCCAATGAATCGACAATAGCGGCTTCCTTAGCATTTTGTTTGGGTAGAATAAAACCTTTAAACCCTTCTTCGCGTGCTTTAATAGCTATGGGCAAGGCGCCTTTTATGGGTTGCAGGCTTCCGTCTAACGAAAGCTCTCCCATAATTAAATAATCGGCTAGGGCATTTCCTTTTAATTGCGAAGAGGCTTGCAAAATACCTATGGCCAAGGTCAAATCATAGGCCGAGCCTTCTTTGCGCAAATCAGCAGGAGCCATATTGATAGTAATCTTTTTTCCGGGAATTTTATAACCGTTATTTTGGAGTGCTGCCGCTATGCGGTAATTACTTTCTTTGATGGCATTATCGGGTAAGCCAACCAGATGATAGCCAATGCCTTTGGCTATATTTACCTCAACGGTAATGGTGGTTGCCTCCACACCAAAAACGGCACTGCCATAAACTTTTACGAGCATAAAATGTGTTCAATTTGTAGATTAAAAGCTGTTAAATTAAGCATTCTAAATGAAATAATTCCTGAAAGAAATAATTTTGGCATCCCGCCCAACGGCCTTCAAATCATCCATTATAAAACAGACGAAACAAATGGAAAAAAATTTCACGGCAGCTTATAAAATGTGTATTGCCAACTGTTATATGCATAACTTGAGTTCTAATTAAAATCCCTATTTTTGTATAAAACAAAAAACCAATTACCTTGTCTCATTATAAAACCGGCCTCGATTACGCAATTCAACAAGACCAACACGATACTTTAGCTCCTTATAGAAAACAATTTTATATCCCTAAAGACAACAAGGGCAACGATTGGTTATATTTTACCGGAAACTCCCTCGGCTTACAACCCAAAACCACCAAAGCCTATTTGCAACAAG
>DRQI01000014.1 GCA_011330545.1 Flavobacteriia bacterium | reverse complement strand
TCATTAACGCACACACAAAATACCAATACACAACAAATTGATATGACCTTGCCATCGCTTCAAATAAGTATGGACCGTATCTATCCGTTTGCCCCTAAAACGGGTTCTAAAAAAAATGCACTGCAAAATATAGGGCTTACCTATAATTTTGATGCGCAAAATAGAATTAGTGTACCTGAAGAACTTTTTCTAAAAAAAGGAATGTTTGACAAGGCACGGTCGGGTGTCAGGCATACTGCTTCTTTAAGTACGAATCTAAAAGTTTTTAAATACATTACACTAACCCCCAGTGCCAATTACAACGAAGTTTGGTATTTAAAAACTGTTGACCAACGGTATGATAACACTACAAATGCCATTGTAAGGGATACCCTGAACGGATTTGCCTCTTTTCGTGAATACTCAGGAGGCGTATCGGCATCAACTACATTGTACGGTACTTTCAACATTAATGGAAAACGATTAAAAGCCATACGGCATGTAGTACGCCCATCGGTTTCTTTTAACTATCGCCCTGATTTTGGTTTTTACTATGATGAAGTACAGCAAAGTGCCGACCCTAATGACCTCAAGGAATTCAGCCGTTTTGAAGGAGGTATTTTCGGCCAGCCGTCAAGAGGGTTGTCAAGTAGCATCGGCATTGGTATCAACAGTACCTTAGAGGCAAAAGTAATGCCCAAAGATTCTACCCAAACAGAAGCCAAAAAAATTAATATTTTAAGTAATTTTAATCTTAGGACAAGTTATAATATCGCTGCAGATTCTTTGCGGTGGAGTCCGGTAAGCGTAACTGCAGGTACGGCGCTCTTAAATAATAAATTAAATTTGAATGCCAACGCTTCTTTAGACCCCTATGCGTTAAGTGCCAATGGCAACAGAATCAATACTTTTAATATTAATAATGGCGGTAGCCTATTTCGGCTTACCAGTGCCAACCTCTCGGCAAGTTATTCGTTGTCTAGCGATTTGTTTAGCAAGAAAAAAACAGACGGCAAAAAAAGTAGCAATACTAATGAAGACCCTAATTCTGAAAGCCTTTTCGGCAATAGTATCACGGCCAGAAATACGGTTGACGACCAAGAAAAAAGTAATACCAAAGTGGCAAAACTTTACGGTGCTACCATCCCCTGGGATTTGAGTTTGCGATACACACTTGGCTATACGAACCGAAGAAGGGAAAATGAAATTTCTAATAACTCCTTACAATTTTCGGGCAATGTAGATTTGACCCCTAAATGGAGTATCGGTTTTTCTTCGGGATATGATTTTAAAAGTAAAGGGATTACCTTTACCAATTTACGTTTTGAACGCGATTTAGATAGTTGGCGTATGAGTTTTAATTGGGTTCCGTTTGGGCGTAATACCACCTATTATTTTTTTATCGGCGTAAAATCATCAGTATTAAGCGATTTAAAATACGACCAACGAAAAGTACCGGATAGGAGGTTGTTTTAATATTTTATACTGTTAACAACGCGTAATTTTTATATTTAAAATACAATACTAACAATTCATCCGATGAAAAAAATAATTACTACCCAAAACGCCCCGAGCCCCATAGGCCCATACAATCAAGCCGTATTAGTAAATGATATGCTTTTTACTTCAGGGCAAATTGCTTTCAATCCTAAAAGCGGCCAACTTGTATTAGGCGATATTAAAATAGAAACCGGCCAAGTAATGGAAAACCTAAAAGCGGTTTTAGCGGCTGCCAATATGACTTTTGAAAATGTGGTGAAAACATCTATTTTTATTGCAGATATGAATGATTTCGCAGCCATTAATGAAGTCTACGGCTCTTATTTTAATGATGCCACTGCCCCAGCCAGAGAAACCGTTCAAGTAGCTTGTTTGCCTAAAAATGTAAATGTTGAAATTTCTATGATTGCGGTTTTATAGTTTATCGTTGCTCATTGGGAGCTATATGAGTTAAATCAAATAGAAGTTATTAACCTTTCTGCTGTTGCAGGATTCGTGGCCAAAGGTACATTATGCACATCGCACAACCGCAATAACATCAATACATCAGGTTCATGAGGGTGTTTCGCCAAAGGGTCTCTAAAAAACAATACCATATTGCAGGTACCTTCGGCAACACGTGCGGCAATTTGCGCATCGCCACCTAAAGGCCCCGATAACAACCGCAACACTTTAAATCCTGCTTTTTCAACTTTTGCGCCGGTGGTTCCGGTAGAAACTAAACGAATATCTTTAGCGTGTAAAATGGCGCGGTGTTCATTTAAAAACTGAACCATTTCGGCCTTTTTTCCATCATGTGCTATGATTGCAATTTCCATTTATGCCAACTTTTTTGTATGGTAACTCACCAATCCTTCGATAGGCCTTTTTACAAAATTACCAACCCTAAATCCCATATCGGCAGCAACTTCCCTAATTTCATCCTGTGAAAGAAATGCAATAGAACCCGCAAAATGTACCGGTACCTGATCTAATTTATCCTTAAACTGAAAAATCATATTCTCAGCAAAAATTCGAAATCCAGATTTTATCAAGTCAGTAATATAGGTGGCGTCTTTATTAACAAACATAAATTCGGCAAACGATGCCAAATATACATTCGGATTGGGTTGTTTATAGAGTTTATTCTTAATATAATCGGTATCTACATTGTATTTCTCTTGAAAAGAAACCCGCAAATTTTCAGGCATTTTCTTATAATAATAATCCCTTATTAATTGTTTGCCATAATAATTTCCACTGGCATCATCCATCAAGACATATCCCAGTGAATTTACTTTTTGGTGTGTTTTATGGCCATCAAAATACGCACAATTAGAACCCGTTCCCATAATACATACCACTGCAGGCTCATGATTTTCTACAGTGGCAAAAACAGCAGCCAATGTATCTTCGGCAACCGTAACTTCTGCATTCGGAAAATAATTTTGTAATACTTTTTGTAAAGCTTTCGCAGCCATTGCAGTACCGCAGCCCGCACCATAAAAATAAATTTTGCGAACATATTCTTTGTGCTTTCGCAGGATATCGCTTTCTTGAATTCTCAATAATAACTCCTCAGGACTAAGTATGGCAGGGTTCAATCCTTTTGTCCGCTCTTTTTCAAATAATTTATTTCCGTGCTCGTCAATCCCTATCCAATCACACTTGGTAGAACCGCTATCTGTAATAAATATCATGTTGCTAATTTAAAGCGTAAAGTTATGAAATGAAATTTCAAAAAGAAGGGTTTCTGACAGTTTTATAAAATGTTAAAAAAATAGTTGACAAAATTTATAATCCTGTATTTTTCAACAGTATGAATACCATATTTTTGTAAAAATATAAATCAAAATTCAAACACTTATGAAAAAAATTACATTACTAGGAATACTATTGATTCCTTTTTTTCTTGTCGCTCAAATTCCATCCTACTACAATGATGTGAATTTATCACTAACAGGCATTGCATTGAAAGATGAATTAGCCACAAAAATTATCAATACCCATACACGGTTTTTATCGTATTCTGAAATTTGGGATGCTTCTAAAGTTACCGATTTAGACCCAAATGATGCCACACAATCTAAGGTAATCCTTATTTATGGATACAATGATAATGACGGAAACTATGTCACCGACCGAACCCGTAGCAAAAATGCCAACGGTGGTAATGCCGGAACCGATTGGAATCGGGAACACACCTATGCAAAATCACTGGGAACCCCCAATTTAGGTACCTCAGGGCCGGGTTCAGATGCACATCACCTACGCCCTGCTGATGTCTCTTTTAACTCACAACGCAGTAGTAAAAAGTTTGCTGCCGGCAGTGGCAATGCCGGAGATTCTAATGGTGGCTGGTATCCCGGCGACGAATGGAAAGGCGATATCGCCAGAATGATGATGTATATGTATTTGCGTTATGGAAACCAATGTTTGCCCACAGGTGTAGGAATTGGCAGCAGTGCTGCTACTCCTGATGCCATGATAGATTTATTTTTACAGTGGAATGCAGAAGACCCTGTATCTCAAATAGAAATCAACAGAAACGCCTACCACGGCAATACCGCCAATGCATTTGCCCAAGGCAACAGAAATCCTTTTATCGATAATCCGGCATTTGCTACCCAAATTTGGGGAGGGCCGCAAGCAGAAGACTTATTTGGCAACGGTGGTGGCACCGGCGACACACAAGCCCCGTCAACACCGGCAAATTTAACCGCTTCTAATACCACCCCAACTACTACCGATTTATCATGGACAGCAGCCACAGACAATGTGGGAGTAACCGGGTATGATGTTTATCAAAACGGTACATTCATAACATCAACAGCAGCACTTACTTATAATGTTTCAGGGTTAACAGCAGCTACTACCTATACGTTTACCGTCAAAGCCAAAGACGCCGCCGGCAATACATCGGCATTTAGCAATACGGCAACCGTCACTACCCTTTCAGGAGGCGGAGGCGGAGGCAATGCCAATGAATTATTTTTCTCTGAATATATAGAAGGCTCTTCTTATAATAAAGCGCTTGAAATAGCAAATTTTACCGGCAGCACCATTAATTTATCAGCCTATACCATTAAAAAACAGTCAAATGGTGCCGGCTCTTGGTCTTCAGGATTGAGCTTAAGCGGACAATTGGCCAATGGCAATGTATTTGTTGCAGCCAATAGCAATGCTTCTACCGCCATTTTAAACGTAGCCAATCTTACCTCAGGAGGAAGCGAGCTTTCTTTCAATGGCAACGATGCCGTAGGATTGTTTAAAAACGGTATTTTAATAGATATTATTGGTACTTTTAATGGAGGTTCAGCAAATTTTGCAAAAGACCAAACCCTACGAAGAAAACCTACGGTAACAAGCCCTTCAACAACCTTCGACAAAGGTGGCGAATGGGATACGTTTCCTACAAATACCTTTGATGATTTGGGTACTCATACCATTTCCGGCGGTGGGGGAAACCAAGATACACAAGCCCCAACGGCTCCTACTAATTTAGCAGCAGGTACCATTACTGAAACATCAATAGTACTCACTTGGAATGCCGCTACAGATAATGTAGGCGTTA
The DNA here is from genome assembly GCA_011330545.1 of Flavobacteriia bacterium. Classification (GTDB taxonomy): domain Bacteria; phylum Bacteroidota; class Bacteroidia; order Flavobacteriales; family Flavobacteriaceae; genus Aureibaculum. Next base: position 283 of record DRQI01000014.1, on the reverse strand, counting down.
CCGGATATGACATCTATAAAAACGGTACGCTATTAACAGGTGTTTCGAGCACATCATATACCGTAACAGGCTTAACAGCGGCTACCGCTTATACATTTGAAGTAACAGCAAAAGATGCTGCCGGCAATGTTTCGGCAACTAGCAATACGATAAATGTAGCTACTGTTGACACGACATCGCCCACGGTACCAACTAATCTTGTAGCTGCCAATACTACCCAAACCACTACTGACCTTACTTGGAATGCGGCTACCGATAATGTGGGAGTTACAGATTATGAAAT
>DRQI01000013.1 GCA_011330545.1 Flavobacteriia bacterium | reverse complement strand
TTCAGCAGCAATTTTCCCGGTCGATTACAGTTATCCTTTTGAGAAATGCCTGTTGTAAATGTTTTTTCTCAGTGACTTTTAAAGGTTACTTTGTGTTTCATTTACATGTATGAAACAACCGGTATCCTCATTTTCCTACCCTAGTGGATAACTATTTTGTAACTATTTTTAATTATCTGATAACAAGTATTTTACAATTAACCACAACTAGATTTAATTTGAAGTATGCATATTTTTAGCGCTCTCATAATTTTAGAACCTGTTAGTCAGTTCACAGCTTTTTTAAAAAATAGGGTAAATTTCTATTCGTTTGGCGAATTAGTTATTTGTATATTTGTAAAACTTTCAAAAAAAACATGCACTATAAAAGAATTTTATTAAAACTGAGTGGAGAGGCCTTAATGGGCGATCGTCAATACGGAATTGACCCCAAAAGACTGGCAGAATATGCCCAAGATATCAAAGAAGTTGTTGATAAAGGTATTGAAGTGGCTATTGTAATTGGCGGCGGTAATATTTTTAGGGGCGTTGCCGGAGCCAGTAACGGTATGGACAGGGTTCAGGCAGATTATATGGGAATGTTGGCAACGGCTATAAACGGACTCGCCCTACAAAGTGCCTTAGAAGATGCCGATGTACAAACACGTTTGCTAACAGCCATTAAAATGGAACAAGTGGCAGAACCCTTTATCAAACGCAGGGCGGTAAGGCATTTAGAAAAAGGCAGGGTTGTAATTTTTGGGGGTGGTACCGGAAACCCATATTTTACTACCGATACGGCAGCCGTATTAAGAGCTATTGAAATAAATGCCGAAGTTATTTTAAAAGGTACGCGCGTAGACGGTGTGTATACTTCAGACCCTGAAAAAAATAACGATGCTACCAAGTTTGAAAATATTTCATTTAAAGATGTGATGACCAAAGGGTTAAAAGTAATGGATATGACTGCTTTTACCTTAAGTGAAGAAAATAAATTGCCTATTATTGTTTTTGATATCAATAAAAAAGGAAATTTACTAAAATTAGTATCAGGAGAAAATATTGGTACCAAAGTAGATATTTAAAAAGAAAGAATAAAATTTTTTTGTAATTTAGTTATTGCCTAAAATGTTATGGCGTACTTTTTGATTTTACGATTTTAAAAAATAAAATAACATGAACGAAGAAGTTGAATTTATCATTGATACTGCTAAAGAACACATGGAAAATGCAGTAGCCCACTTAAAAAAAGAGTTGGCAAATATCAGGGCCGGCAAAGCATCCCCTTCAATGCTTAGAAGTGTAATGGTTGATTATTACGGTTCGCAAACACCTTTACACCAAGTGGCAAATGTCAATACCCCCGACGCACGAACCATTACGGTACAGCCTTGGGAAAAAAGCATGCTTCAAGAAATAGAAAGGGGTATTATGGCTGCCAACATAGGTTTTAACCCTATGAATAATGGCGAGAGTATTATTATAAATGTTCCGGTCTTAACCGAAGAACGCCGTAGAGATTTGGTAAAACAAGCCAAATCTGAAGCCGAAGCTGACAAGGTAAGTGTTAGAAACGGACGCAAAGAAGCCAATCACGATATTAAAAAATTAGATGTTTCTGAAGATATGAAGAGCAATGCTGAGGATGTGATACAAGAATTGACCGATAAGTACATAAAAATTATCGATGATATTTATCACGTGAAAGAAAAAGAGATTATGACCGTCTAAGTTGGTGTGTTCACACAAATCAGAAAATTACTTTCAGGCTTATTGTAAACACTTAATTTCAAATTGAAACCGATATTTTTTATCGGTTGCATTTTGTAATATTAGTATAACCAAACTTTATTTTAAAATGAAAAAAATAGCCTTATTGATAGTTCTTGTAAGTGTAATAATCTCTTGTAAAAAGAAAGAAGAACTTGCTAAGCAGCCTGTAAAAAATACCGTTGAAACAACCCAAAAAGAACCGGCCGTAGATTATGCCAAATTTGGAATGAAATCTGAAGACCCTCCTAAAGGGTTAGCCAAAGGGAATAAAGCCCCCGAAGTAACATTGAACATTGACGGAAAGAAAGTAGCGTTAGCTGATATTTATAAGAACCAACCCGTAGTGTTGTTTTTTTATAGAGGTTTTTGGTGCCCCTATTGTAATAAGCATTTGTCTAAGTTTGCCGAAAGAGCAAAAGAATTAGAAGCCAAAGGCGTTAAATTAATTGCCGTTACTCCCGAAACCCAAGAAGGAGTAGCAAAAACAAAAGAGAAAACCGGAGCTAATTTTTTAATTGTTTCTGATACTGACGGAAGTATTTTAAAAGCCTTTGATGTTGATTATAAAGTTACAGATGGCTATATAAGCAAAGTAAACGAAAAACTAAAAGTATCTATTGCCGAAAACAATGGAAGCAGTGTTGCCGAATTACCGGTTCCGGCAACCTATATTATCGATAAAGAAGGCACTATAGTTTATAGCCATTTTAATCCTGATTATAAAAACAGGGCTAGTATTGATGATATTTTGGCCCATTTGCCAAAGTAAACTTTTGGATTGTTCGGTAAAATTTTTTGTTTTAGTGTTTTTTAAAGGTACCTAATCATTTACTTCAAAAGTATTATTCTTTCTGTCGATATCGGCCATCAAGTGCTTGGGGTCAATTTCAACAGTGCGTATTGGTTTAGAAACTGTAAAAGTATATGTGGGCTGTACCCAAGGCCAATCGTCAAGAATGGTGGCTTTGGTAGGTTTATGGCCTAAGAGCATCCGTAACGGAATATAAAAATCTTCAGTACTGCCATCGGTATAGGTTAGCCTAAGGTCGATAGGCATAGGCATCAAACCTCTGTTTTCTAAGGTAATTTCTTTTTTAAACACGTCTGTTACGGCATAGTTAATATAGTGTGTCGTTTGGGTCCATTCATTGAGGTACCAGTCTAATTGCAAGCCTGATACTTTTTCGGCAGTACGTATAAAGTCATTAGGCGTAGGATGTTTGAATGCAAAGTCGTGAAAATATTTTTTCAACGTTTTTTGTAAATTTTCTTGCCCTATAATATACCCCAACTGCGCTAAAAACACCTCTCCTTTACTATAGGCTGAAGCACCATACGCAAAATTATAATAAAACCGGTCAGCATATAGCGATTGGGGTTCTTCCATACCCGAAGTTGCTAACTTCACATAATTTTTATAGGCTCTTTCAAACGGATTTTCTTTGTGTTGATGCATGATTTCATTCATGGCCAAATCTGAAATATAAGAGGTAAAGCCCTCATCCATCCATTCGTGTTTGCTTTCGTTGGTAGCCAATAAAAATTGAAACCAAGTATGGGCAAATTCATGGGCGGTAACACCTATCAAACTATTGCGTTTGCGTTTGCCGGTAATTAGCGTACACATAGCGTATTCCATACCGCCATCACCACCTTGCAGTACCGAGTACTGTTTGTATGGGTACCGTCCGATGTGTTTATTGTAATACGATAATAATTCAGCGGTTTTGGGTTGTAATTTTTTCCAGTTTTCGAGATATTCGGCAGGCATATCCTTTTTGTATAAAAAGTGTAATGTCACCCCATTTTCACCTTGTATTTTGTCGTGTTTAAAATCAGGGTCTGCCACCCAAGTAAAATCGTGTACATTAGGAGCGGTAAAATGCCACGTTAATTTGTTGCCTTTGCGGCGTTTTACCTTGGCAGTTTCGTAACCGTATCCTATTTCATTGGGGTTTTGTAAGTATCCGGTTCCACCGAGCATATAATTTTTGTCAATGGTAATGGTTACGTCAAAATCGCCCCAAACGCCATAAAACTCACGGGCGATATAAGCATCAGCATGCCAACCTTCAAAATCATACTCGGCAAGTTTTGGGTACCACTGTGTCATTGACAAAGCAACGCCTTCTTTGTTGTTTCTTCCCGAACGCCGAATTTGAAGCGGCACTTGGCCTTTGAAGGCCATTTCTAAAGTGGTTTTTTCACCGGGGCCTACCGGCCTGCCTAGGGTTACTTTTAAAATAGTGCCGATGGTTTTATATTGTACTGCTTTGCCGTCTTGTTGCAGAGAGTTTACTTTTAGAAACCCGATTTCATCAGGGTGTAGTTTGGCAATTTTACTTTCGTAGATGGGGCTCTCTTTCGTTCCCAGATTATTGACCATCCTACCATCTGGGTCGGTAATATGTTGTAGCCTGGTATCCATTTCACTTCCGGGTTGAAAGGCATTAAAATACAAATGGTAAAAAACGGTAGTTAGGGTATCGGGAGAATTGTTGCTATATACAATTTTTTGTACGCCATTGTATTGATAATTTACTACATTCATATCTATTGACATGGTATAATCGGCTCGTTGTTGCCAGTAATTTTGATGTTGTGCGATTGCTAAGGTACTGAGCAATTGTAGTATTAAGAATGTAATTTTTTTACTAATATTCATGTCTAAAATTAATTATATGACTAATTATATCACGTTTGATATGAAAAAGGGGTTTCGTTTATTTTGTTGAAAGTAAATCGGCCAATACCAAGGCATTATAGGCATTTAAAATTCTTCCTGAAACGGATAAATCGTCAAAATTTACTTTTTCAGGAATACTGCGGTCGCTATCAATGGGCTTGATGACTTTTCTGTGAAATTCGATACCCGAATCCATAATGATATGTTTTACTTGGCTAGCGGTTAATTTAGGATAATACGAACGTATCAGCGCTGCCACTCCCGCTACTTCAGGGGAAGCCATAGAAGTGCCTTGGATAGATTCGTACGAATTTTTGGGGAAAGTGGAATAGATTTCTAATCCCGGAGCAAAAATATCGACATTCTTTTTGCCGTAATTGGAAAAAGAAGCTACCAAGTTTTCATCAAAATGGCGTGTTATAGCACCTACGGTTATTACATTATCAGCAAATTCAACCATTTTGTCTTTAGAGTCGGTAGGAAAATTTTCGGCAGTATCAATATCACTGGCCTCGTTTCCGGCGGCATGTACCAACAATACATCCTTACTTTCGGCATATTTGATAGCGTCATAGACCCATTGAGCATTTGGCGAGTATCCTTTGCCAAAACTCATGTTGATTACTTTGGCGCCGTTATCAACAGCGTACCTAATAGCCAAGGCTATATCTTTATCATATTCATCGCCATCGGGTACAGCCCTAACGGGCAGTATCAACACATTTGCAGCCACTCCGTTCATGCCAATGCCATTATTGCGTTTTGCCGCAATGATACCCGAAACATGGGTGCCGTGAATCTCATTGTCTTTAGAGCCTATTACATAGCTGTTGCCATAATGAATATCAGTAATATCATAGGGGTCGTCACCGGTTAACCTACCGTTAAAATCTATATTGTATTGGGCATTTAACTGATTACTATAATGGTCGACTACCTCTTTATAATGCTTTATAATCTCATCTAGCTCGTCATACGAATCTTTTACTGAAGCGCCGGAATTGAGGATGCTTAAAATGACCATTTTTCCGTTAGAAAGCATTTCATTTTCGAAATTAACAGTACTTACATTTTCTACATTCATCGGTTTGTCTCCAAGTATTTTTTGAATAGAATCATTGGTTTGCATTACAATTTGTTTGATGATGGTAAATCTATTCAGCTCATTACCGGCTTGATCAATTTGGGTTCTGGCACCTTTTAATTTTTTATCGATTATCTTTTTTAGTTTTACAAATAACTGATAGTCGGCTGTATCGGCATCTGCAATTTCATCTGCCGATTTTCCATCAAAACGGGGCATCCATTTTTTTACGATTCTAGTCATTTCCAGTTGTTCAGGAACGGCTTGCCCTTTTTCTCCTCCTAAAAAGTTCCATCCGTTTATATCGTCAATATAGCCATTGTGGTCATCGTCTTTTCCGTTGCCGGCAATTTCATCTGCATTGACCCAGATAACATCTTTTAAGTCTTTGTGTTCTATATCGATACCTGAATCTATTACACCTACAATTACTGTTTTGCCTTGCTTGCCCTTTACAAAATCGTAGGCTTTTGCTAAGCTCATTCCGGGAATAGAATCGGTAAAAATATCATCATGGGGCCATTTTCGTATTTCGGCTTCGGTCATTGCGCCTTTTTTAGCAACGATACTGTCAGTAGCGGTAACGATGGTTTTTACGGTGGCCGTAACAGCTGTTTTTGAAGTGCTGCAATTGGTTAAAAATAGTACAACCAGTAGCGATATAAAGAGTGATTTCTTACTCATGCTTATTATCTTAATTAAAAATGTCATTAAACGTATGTGTTTGTTTTAATCGGATTCCTTTTTCAGTATGCTTCACCGTACATAGCTCATGCCGGGCGTCGTGTTCTAAAAATAAAAAGTAGCCTTTATCGGCAGCTACTTCCAAAAATTGCGCTTTTTCATCTAATGTCAACAAAGGCCTAGTGTCATATCCCATAATATAAGGCAACGGAATATGGCCTGCAGTTGGCAATAGGTCGGCCATAAAAACAATCGTTTTTTCTTGGTATTGTATATGCGGAATCATTTGCTTTTCTGTATGCCCATCTACAAATAGAATGCCAAAACCTAATTCATCAAAAGTATTAAAATTGGCACCCTCGGCAATTTTTATAAAATTGAGCTGGCCACTTTCTTGAATGGGGTGGATATTTTCTTTTAAAAAAGACGCTTTTTCTCTGGCATTGGGTTTGGTAGCCCATTGCCAATGCTTGGCATTACTCCAAAATGTTGCATTTTTAAATGCGGGTTCGTAACCGGTATGGCCTTTATTGAACTGAATACTGCCACCACAATGGTCAAAATGCAGATGTGTTAAAAATATGTCGGTAATGTCATCTCTGTGAAACCCTACTTTGGCCAAAGACGTATCTAGGGAATGATTTCCGTATAAGTGGTAATATCCGAAAAATTTTTCTGATTGTTTGTTCCCCAGGCCGGTATCTATTAAAATAAGCCTGTTGCCATCTTCGATAAGCAAACAGCGTAAACTCATTTCTATCAAATTATTAACATCGGCAGGGTTTGTTTTTTGCCATAATATTTTAGGTACTACGCCGAACATGGCGCCACCGTCTAATTTAAAATTTCCGGTTTCTATGGGATAAATCTTCATAAGTGTAACATAAAGAGGTACAAAGATGCGTAAAATATGTGGAATTTATAATAATTTGACAGTATGAGTTTTTGGTAGAAGTTGTTTTTTTGCAGTTGTAGAAAGTTATAGGCTTTG
>DRQI01000012.1 GCA_011330545.1 Flavobacteriia bacterium | reverse complement strand
TTCAACCCAATTTAAAACAAAGACAACGTATGAAAAATTTTACACGCATGTTAGCACTCTTAGTATTCGTAGTAGTATTACACTCTTGTGACTCGGCAGTTACCGTAACCAATCCCGATAATGGAACCATTGAAAATATTGCTGCGACTACTGATAATCAAGGTAATCCGGTAGATGATGATGGGATTAACAATTAAGAATTATTTATAATAATTGTATAATAAAGAAGCTATTCTAAAAAAATAATATTTTTTTAGAATAGCTTCTTTTGTGAATCTGATTTTTATGAGAGTATGATTGACAATGTTACAGCAAAAAATAATTAGGGTTTAGTTTTTCATTGATTTTATGTAACTTTACCATGAAAGGTTTGTACCCTTTTATCTGTTACCATAATTGTTGCTAGTCATTTTGAAACCTATTTATCTATACCTATTTATCCCTTTGTTGATGACAAGTGCCATGGCTATTGCTGATGGGAAGGTTGTTAGCATTTCACAAACGCCTGGCGATAGTATTGCTATTTGGATTAAGGCAGCTAAAGATAGAAACCATAGCCAACAAGAAAGGATAGCCTATTTAGAAAAAGCTTATATCCAAACACATAATGAGCATAACGATTCGTTGCGTTGTACCCGTTTGTTAGATATTGCCCATACTTATTACAAGTTAGATGATTCTTTGAATTTTAGGAAAGTGAATAAAGAAGCCTTTGAACTAGCAATGACTCTTAAAGATTCAAATAACATAGCGAGATCACACTGGTATTGGGGGAATTTTTATTCTAAAAAAAGAGTAAAAGACAGCGCCTATTATAGCTACTTTAAGGCACAAAAAATATATGAATCTGTAAATAACAATTTTTATTCGGGGAGGATGTTGTTAAATATGGCCATCATCCAGTCAGACCTAAAAGATTATACAGGGAGCGAGATTACAGCTATCAAAGCTATCTCCATACTAAAACCTTTACAAAAATACCGTCAATTATACGGATGTTATAATAATTTAGGCATTGTGTTAAATGAGTTGGGTGATTATAATAAGGCTTTATATTATCATAATGAAGCATTAAAATACCAACAAAAAATAAAAAGCATTAACACTTTTAAAGCCAATACTTTGAATAATATAGGGGTAGTTTATGAGATGCAAAATAACTATAAAAAAGCCATTAATTATTACCAACAGGCATTACAAGAAAAGAATCTAAAACAAAATAATATTGGGCTTTATGCCATGCTACTCGATAACTTAGCGTTTAGTACATTAAAACTAAATGATACCCTCACGGCTAAAAAGTTGTTTTATAAAGCACTTGAAATTAAAGATAGTATCGGAGACTTTAAAAGCATGTCAATCAACAAACTGCATTTGGCGCAATATTATTTGGTTGTTAAAGATACGGGCAAAGCCGTACAATTGATTAGTGAAGCCAAAGAGTTATCGGCCAAAACCCATAATGATAGAGATTTACTAACCTCTTTATTACTCCTCTCAAAATTAGACAAAAAGAATAATTACCAATACAGCAGTCAATACATCAAACTCAATGACAGTTTGCAAAAAAAAGAACGTAGCATTCGCAATAAATTTGCACGTATTCGTTTTGAAACCGATGAGTTTATTGATGAAAATGAACGGTTGAGCCGCCAAAAACGCTTGTTGTTTTTGGTATTGGGATTTTTAGCCTTGTTAAGCGGCATGGGCTTCGTTATCAAAAATCAAATCACAAAAAATAAAGAATTGAAATTTGAACAATTGCAACAAAATGCCAATGAAGAAATTTATAACTTGATGCTGGCACAGCAATTCAAATTTGACGAAGGCAGTAGAAAAGAGAAAAAACGCATTTCACAAGAACTACACGATGGCGTATTGGGCAAACTGTTTGGCACACGGTTAATTTTAAATACCTTAAACGATAAGGCCGACGAAGAGTCTATCAAAAAAAGAGAAAAATATATCAGTGACTTACAAGAGATAGAAGAAGAAGTAAGAAACGTATCGCACGAATTGCACAACCGTTCGTTAATTACCGATGTAGGCTATGTACGCCTGATAGAAAATTTGTTGGAAAGCCAATGTAAAATATCAAATTTTGAATATGAATTTAGCCATGATGACAATATTGTTTGGGAAGAAGTAAACGGAAGTTTAAAAATGAACTTGTACAGAATATTGCAAGAAGCCATTCAAAATATCAATAAATATGCAAAGGCAACAAAGGTGGCCATTAATTTTAAAAGCGAAGACAATACAATTATCTTAGAAATTCACGACAATGGCGTGGGTTTCCATAAAAACTCAAAAAATGAAGGAATCGGCTTAAAAAATATGAGGTCTCGGGTTGCAAAACTAAAAGGTGAACTTACGTTGAATTCTAGTCCGGGCAAAGGCACTTCAATTCATATCAGCGTTCCTTATCGATAATTTTTTTATCTTTGTTATGTTGTCGCTACCCTAAGTATGTACAAAACTTCTCCGGAATATTTTCAAACCCGAAGAAAAGTCAACCTGAGAAGGGGTTAGGTAATTTATAAGAGGCAATAAACAGGTAAATTTATTCGTGTGAAGAAGAAGAAAATTAAGATATTAATTGTAGATGACCATCCGATGATTGTAGAAGCCTATAAGGCTATTTTGGCTTCTTCAGAATTAGAAGAATTGTATCAGTTTACTATTGATACTGCTAATAATTGCGACTCGGCTATTCATAGCATCGATACAGCATCGGCGCACAAAGCGTACGAGGTTCTCTTTTTTGATGTACAATTACCGCCATCGGCAGACGGTAAAATAATTTCAGGCCAAGGTTTGGCAAGCTATGCCAAAAAAAAATTACCGAAAGCAAAGATTATTATCCTTACCTCATTTAATGAAAATGATAGAATACGAAATATTTTAACAACGGTAAACCCTGATGGCTTGTTGATTAAAAACGATGTTACCCCCAAAGAATTTATCATAGCATTCAATGCTGTTATTAACAACCCACCGTATTACAGCACTACGGTTGCCAACTATTTCAGAAAAAAAGTCACCGATATTGACAATTCGTTATTAGACGATATCAATAGAAAAATTATCTACCACCTTTCAAAAGGGGTAAAAACAAAAAACCTTGTAAATTATGTCAACCTTTCGCTGAGTGCTATTAATAAAAGAAAAAACCATATAAGAGAGTTGTTTGATTTAGACAATGCCAATGATGAACAGTTGGTAAAAGAAGCCAAAAAGAGAGGGTTTATTTAACGAATTATTCTCAGTCTATTTATAGCTAAAAGCGTAATTTTGCAATCAATCTTCAAAGAATGGCGAATTACGCAGGTATTATATGAGAACAAAATCTACCAAACAAAACAAAATCAATGTTATAACTTTAGGATGTTCAAAAAACAGTTATGATTCAGAAGTGCTGATGGGGCAACTCAAAGCCAATAACAAAGAGGTAGTACACGAAGATAGTAATGATGATGGCAATATTGTGGTTATTAATACCTGCGGTTTTATTGGCAAAGCCAAAGAAGAATCTATCAATACCATTTTACATTACGCCCAAAAAAAAGAAGCCGGCGAAATAGATAAAGTTTTTGTTACCGGATGTTTGAGTGAGCGTTATAAACCCGATTTAGAAAAAGAAATTCCTGATATCGATGCCTATTTCGGTACTCATGACTTGCCCAATTTGCTAAAAGCCTTAGAAGCCGATTACAAACATGAATTGTTAGGAGAGCGGGTAACAACTACCCCCAAGCATTACGCATACCTCAAAATTGCCGAAGGGTGTGATAGGCCGTGTTCATTTTGTGCCATTCCGTTAATGCGCGGCAAGCATCGTTCAACACCCATTAAGGATTTACTCATTGAAGCGACTAAGCTGGCTGAACAAGGCATCAAAGAATTGATTTTAATTGCACAAGACTTAACGTATTACGGATTGGATATTTATAAAAAGAGAGCCTTGGCAGATTTACTCAAAGAATTGGTGAAAGTTGAAGGTATTGAATGGATACGCCTGCATTATGCATTTCCAACCGGCTTTCCGTTAGAGGTCTTAGAAGTGATGAAAAATGAAGCAAAAATTTGTAATTATTTGGATATTCCGCTACAACATATCAATACCCGTTTATTAACTTCGATGCGGCGGGGCACAACACGCGAAAAAACGATGAAATTATTACGGCAATTTAGAGGCGCGGTGCCCAATATGGCAATCAGAACGACACTTATAGTGGGATATCCGGGCGAAACAGAAGAAATTTTTAAAGAGCTGAAAGATTGGGTAAAAGCAATGCGTTTTGACCGTTTGGGCGTTTTTGCCTATTCGCATGAAGAAAATACACATGCCTATACATTAGAAGATGATGTACCCGAAGAAGTCAAAGAACAGCGCGTTGCAGAAATTATGGAGATACAAAGCCAGATTTCTTTTGAATTAAATCAAGAAAAAGTAGGCAATACATACAAATGTATTTTTGACAGAAAAGAAGGCAACTACTTTTTTGGGCGTACCGAGTTTGATTCGCCCGATGTAGACAATGATGTCATTGTAGATGCCACCAAACATTATTTACAAATTGGTAAATTTGTGGATATAAAAATAATATCGGCAGGCGATTTTGATTTGAATGGAGAGCCGGTTTAATATTAGAAAACATGAAAAAAAAAGAATCGTGTCAAACAGAAAATAAACAAGTGTCTTCTTGTAGCATTACAGACAAAGGCTGTAAAACAAGCAATTCTAAAGAACACTTAGGCGAATATTGGTGCGCCATGTATACCGATGTAGACATTACTAAATTAGGATGGTATGAAGACGAATCGACCCCGAGTTTACAATTAATCGAAAATAGTAAGGTAGCAAAAAATGCAGCCATTTTAAATGTGGGGGCGGGTTCTACTACCTTGATAGACAGTTTGGTAGAAAAAGGATATACCCATTTAATAGCCAATGACATCAGCAGCTGTGCCCTCAATAAAATTAAACACAGAATTGGCGCCAAACAAGTGGAAGTAACTTGGATAGTAGATGATTTGGTAAACCCTACCGAACTAAAAAAAATACCCCAAGTAGATGTGTGGAATGACAGAGCCGTACTTCATTTTTTTGTAGACGAAAAAGACCAAGATGCCTATTTTGAATTGGTAAACCAAAAAGTAAAGAAAAACGGATTTGTAATTTTAGCCGTTTTTAATTTAGAAGGCGCAACCATGTGTAGCGGGTTGCCTGTTAAGAGATACGATGCAAAGATGTTGCAAGAAAAACTGGGAAAAGGCTATCTGTTAAAAGAAAGTTTTAATTATATATATACCATGCCAAATGGAGACGATCGTAATTATGTGTATACTTTGTTTCAAAAGATAAACTAAATTTTAGAATTTTCTTGTAAAAATTTTAAATGAGTTCAATTTGCGGTATGATATTATTAAATTATGAAAACTTATTTTAATTGGAGTTCTGGCAAAGACTCAGCCTTAGCATTATATTATTTATTGAAAGACACCATTTATAAAGTTGATTTACTGGTAACCACCGTGAATCAAGATTTTAATAGAGTGTCAATGCACGGATTACATGAAAATTTATTAGATGCACAAGTGAAGAGTATTGGGTTGCCGCTAAAAAAAATATATTTGTCAGGTAACGTGAGTATGGCAAGCTATGATAGAACGATGAAAGCAATGATGCAAGAGTTGAAAAAAGCAGATTACCATACTGCTGCATTCGGAGATATTTTTTTAGAAGATTTAAAAACATATCGCGAAAATAAACTGAAAGAAGTGGGTGTCAACGCTGTTTTTCCGTTATGGAAAAAAGACACCAAAAAGATAATGCGCCAATTTTTAGCGTTGGGCTTTAAGGCAATTACCGTATGCGTAAATGCAAAACTATTAGATAAAAAATTTGTGGGCAGAATCATAGATGAAGCATTTATAAATGAGTTGCCACCTGCCGTAGATGTATGCGGTGAAAACGGAGAGTTTCACACTTTTGTTTTTGATGGCCCTATTTTTAAATATCCAATAGATTTTGAGCTGGGCAATACAGTATTTAAAAGGTATAATACATCAGAAAAAACAAGAAGTACAGCAATTAAAAAAGATAAAAAAAACACTTGGGATAATGCTTTTTGGTACTGCGATTTATTGTTAAAAGATAAACGTTAAAAAAATGTTAGTAGCGGTTTCTAATTTCGACTGAACCCTAAAAATTAGTATTTTTATAAAAAATAAAAACGATGTCTAATCAAACCATTGAAGAAGACTGTAAAACCATTTCTTCAATATCCTATAAAAAAACAGGCTATTTTTCTAAAACCATCTGCGATTATCTAGATAAAAATGAAAAAATAACTCCGTTTTATAATCATTTTCCAGACCTAGCTGGTTTTAAGAAACAACTCGAAGAAAAAAAATTGTCATTTCGACAGAGCGAAGCGACGAGAAATCTCTTAGTTGATGTTTTAAGTAATCAATATAAAGATATAGAGACTTCAAAAAAGACACGACAAAACATCCAATCACTATTAAAAGAAAATACCTTTACGGTTACCACAGGGCATCAATTAAATCTATTTACCGGGCCTTTGTATTTTCTATACAAAATAATTTCAGCAATTAATTTAGCAGAGAAATTAAAAGTAGCATTTAAAGATAAACATTTTGTACCCGTATATTGGATGGCCACCGAAGACCACGATTTTGAAGAAATTAATTATTTCAATTTCAAGCAAAAAAAAATAGAGTGGAATCGCGAAAGCGATGGCGCCGTAGGACGGTTGTCAACAGAAGGCTTAGAAGCGGTTTTTGCTTTTTTTTCAAAAGAACTAAACAGCTCAAAAAATGCTACCTATTTAAAAACCCTGTTTAAAAATGCTTATTTAGGACACAATACTTTAACCGATGCTACCCGGTATTTGGCCAATGAGTTGTTTGGCGAATACGGATTGGTCATTATTGATGGAGATAGCCGTAAATTAAAACAGCAATTTATTCCGTTTATGGAAGGTGAATTGCTACACCAAACCGCTGTTAAAAGCGTTTCTAATACCATTGAAAAATTAGAAAAAAACTATAAAATTCAAGTAAACCCGCGAGAGATAAATTTATTTTATCTAGCTGACGCCTTACGCGAACGCATTATTTTAGAAAAAGGGATTTACAAAACAGTAGATACCGGTATTTCATGGACAAAAGAAGAAATACAAAAAGAACTCCATAGTTTCCCCGAGCGATTTAGTCCCAATGTAATCATGCGCCCTTTATACCAAGAGGTAATTCTGCCAAATCTTTGTTATATTGGAGGAGGAGGAGAATTGGCGTATTGGTTTGAATTAAAAGAATATTTTGAAGCTGTAAAAGTGCCTTTTCCTATTTTATTATTGCGTAATTCAGGATTAATAATTTCGAAAAAAC
>DRQI01000011.1 GCA_011330545.1 Flavobacteriia bacterium | reverse complement strand
TGTTTAATGGCAATAAACCCAATGTATTGGCAAACGGGCCTATTTCAAGAATAGCCGAAGGAGAAACCCTCTGGCATTTTTACGGATGGCAAACCGATGGTATCTTTCAAAACCAAGCAGAAGTTGATGCCGCTGCTACTCAAAATAATGCCGCCCCCGGTGATATCCGTTTTAAAGATGTCAATGGTGATGGTACTATTGATGGTGATGACAGGGTTGTATTAGGCGATCCTTTTCCGGATATTACGTATGGGATCTCGCTTGACGGAAATTATAAAAATTTCGACCTGACCATTTTATTTACAGGAGTATCAGGCAATGAAATATTTAATGCTACCCGTTATTATTTAGACGGAGCTGCCCAACTTTCAAATGCCGGTACGGCAGTCTTAAACAGGTGGACACCAACAAACCCGTCAACCACACAGCCTAGAGCTGTATTAAATGACCCTAATGACAATGCCAGAGTCTCAAACAGATATGTTGAAGACGGTTCCTATTTTAGGCTTAAAAACACCTCATTAGGATATAGTTTACCATCGTCTACCTTACAAAACATTGCCGGTGGTTCTATAACGAAATTTAGAATATATATAAGTGCACAAAACTTATTTACGATAACTAACTATTCAGGTTATGACCCTGAAGTAGGCCCTTCATTGGGTATTGGAGCTGTTACCGGTGACCAAAATAGTGAACTGGGTGTTGATAGAGGGCAATACCCTCTGTCTAGGTCTTTTGTAGCCGGCCTGCAAATAACATTTTAATTTTTAACTTTTTAAATTATGAAAAAATATATTTTAACCCTCGCTGCTTTTATATTTCTGATTAATTCGTGTAAAACGGATGATTTAGAACTTTCAAACGGCTCAGGGATTTCTTCTGAAACGTTTCCTAAAACATTAGCAGAATTACAACAAACCATGAACGGTACCTATTCTCCTCTACAGTCACAAGGATTATACGGCAGGTATTTGTTTTATATGTATGACTATATGGGAGATGATGCACAAACACAACGCGGCACGCCCGATCTCTTAGATTTTATCAATTATACCTTTACGGCAAGCAACAACGATATCTTTTTATATTGGAAAAATGCCTATAACGGTATTTCAAGGGCTAATTTTATTCTTGACCACCAAGATAATATTAACCTTTTGGAAGAAAGTGTAGCTTCACAAGAACTAAAAGATAAATTTATTGGCGAAGCCAAATTTTTAAGGGCTTTTTATTATTTCTTATTAGTAGAACGCTTTGGGGATATTCCGTTATATACCACTGCAGAAGTGAGTCCTAACGGGCAATCAAAATCACCAAAAGAAGATGTTTATGCCTTAATTGTTAGTGATTTGACAGATGCTGCCGAAAAATTAAGAACAAAATCTACCGAAGAGCCCGGCAGGGCCACCAAAGGTTCGGCCAATGCCCTATTAGGAAAATTTTATCTCTACAGAAAAGATTATGCCATGGCTAAAACAGCCTTCGACAAAGTAATCAATAGTGGTGAATTTTCGTTAACTCCCGATTATTTTGACAACTATAAAACAGAAACTGAAAATAATTCAGAATCGATTTTCGAAGTAAGGTTTACGTATCAAGGAGGCAATCCTTGGGCCTATGTAGATTGGGGCGGACAAGACAATGGCTTTACCGAAACCTCATTTAGGTCTGCAGAATATGGCGGATTGGGTGGTTTTCACAATAATGACCCATCACAAGAATTATTAGACGAATTTGAAGCCGGCGACCCAAGGTTTAGTGCTAGTTTTTTTACAGCAGGAGATTCGTATGGCATCGGTGGTGCCAATACAGTAACCGCTGCACAATTGGGTAGTGTCAATGCTTTTTGGAGAAAATATCAAAAAACCTACGGGCAAGACAATTCTGACTTGAATGGCCTTTCTGATATCAATCACAGGGTACTGCGTTATGCCGATGTATTATTAATGGCTGCAGAGGTAGAAAACGAGTTGGGTAATATTGCAACTGCAGTTAGTTTGATGAACCAAGTAAGGGATAGGGTAAATATGCCCAATTACGGCACTGCCGCTATGGATGCCACCTTTCCTGTAACCACCAAAGCAGAAGTATTTGCCGCGTTGGTACACGAACGTAGGGTTGAACTTGCCGGCGAACAGTCTCGTTTTCCTGATTTAATGCGATGGGGAATGATAGAAGACGTTCTCGGAAGCAAATTCGACCCGTCAAAACACTATTTATTGCCAATTCCTCAAAAAGAATTTGACACCAATTTATCATTATCCTCTGCTGACCAAAACCCAGGGTATTAGATTTGAATTAGTTATTTGAATAAAAAACTGGCTTTTTTTTAGAAGTCAGTTTTTTGTTTCCCAGAAAAAAAATAAAAC
Organism: Flavobacteriia bacterium; assembly: GCA_011330545.1. Lineage (GTDB taxonomy): Bacteria > Bacteroidota > Bacteroidia > Flavobacteriales > Flavobacteriaceae > Aureibaculum. The sequence goes on along the minus strand of DRQI01000011.1, from coordinate 3,287 downwards.
GGTGGCATTACATTAGGTGTGGCTCGTTTCTATTTTAGAATTCTATTGAAAAACCCCTTATTAGCGGGTGGCTTTTAGTGATAAACGGTATTATTCGTTACCTTTGTAATTTCTAATTTTAAGAATAGTTTTAATGAATTCTTTACAGAAAATTCTTGTTGGAAAATGGTTTTTATCCTCACTTCTATTTTTAATTATTTCTTGTACTGATAAAGAGGCGCTAAAAAAAGGCGGTACAAAATTATTCCAACAAAAAAAGTCATCGAGTACCCACATACATTTTAACAATAAATTGGTTGAAACCGAAGCCTTAAATTATTTTACTTTTCAATACATTTATATGGGAGGGGGCGTTTCTGTAGGAGATTTTAACAATGACAACCTTACTGATATCTATTTTACCGGAAACATGGTAGGCAATCAGCTGTACCTAAATCAAGGAAAATTACAATTTAAAGAAGTTACAAAAATATCTAATACGGCTTTGCCAAATGTTTGGTCTACGGGTACTACTACTATCGATATTAATAATGACGGTTTGTTAGATATTTACGTAAGTGTAGGCGGAAAAACACCTCCATACACTAATAAATTATTGGTAAACCAAGGAATCAATAAAGACGGCATTCCTGTTTTTAAAGAAGAAGCTGAAAAATATGGTATTGCAGATAAGGGCCGTTCAGAGCAAAGTGTCTTTTTTGATTATGACAATGATGGCGATTTAGACCTCTATGTCATCAATTACCCGATAACCCATTTTAAAACCCCTGTTGCTTATTACGCATCATTATTGAGAAATCCTGTATACGAATCGTCAAGCCATTTCTATAAAAATAATGGCGACCAAACCTTTACAGATGTTACTAAAGAAGCGGGCTTACTGTCTTTTGGCTTAAGTATTGGGGTGAGCGTTTCAGATATAAACAATGACGGGTACAAAGATATTTATGTTTCAAATGACTTTGCCAGCCCTGATTTTATCTATTTTAATAACAAAAACGGAACATTTTCAGAAAAAAGCAAGGAAGTTACCCACCAGACATCTTTTTACGGAATGGGTACCGATATTGCCGATTTTAACAATGACGGTTTGTTTGACATCGCACAATTAGACATGTCTCCGAGTTCACACAAACGCTCTAAAGAGAATATGGCAAGTATGAATCCGCATAATTTTCAAGAAATTATAGATTTGGGCTTACACCACCAATACATGTACAATACCCTACAACTAAATCGCGGTTTTAAAAATGACAGCCTTCCTGTTTTTAGCAATATTGCCGCTTATGCAGGCGTAAAATCTACCGATTGGAGCTGGGCAGCCTTATTTGCCGATTTTGACAATGACGGCTATAAAGATTTATTTGTTTCAAACGGTACCCGAAGGGATATCCATAACAAAGATTTTTTTAATCAATTTAAAAAGAGTACGTATTTTGAATCGGATGCCAATCCTACAAAAAAGGATTTTAGAATTATCGAAAAAATGCCTTCAGAACCCTTAGAAAATTATCTGTTTCACAACAATAGAGATTTAACTTTTACCAATAAGAGTAGTGATTGGGGCCTCAATACCAAAAACTTTTCTAACGGTGCGGCCTATGCCGATTTTGACAATGACGGCGATTTAGATTTGGTAGTAAATAATATTGATGCCGAAGCCAACTTTTATGAAAACACCTCAGAAAACTCAAAAAATACACATTATCTCAAAATTAACTTTAAAGGTGTAAAACAAAACCGGTTAGGAATTGGCAACATCGTATCCATTTATACCAATGGCAACTTACAAGTAGCCGAATTGATGCTGACACGGGGATATCAATCTTCGGTAGCACCATTTTTGTATTTCGGAGTGCAAAACCATCCTACTGTAGATTCGCTTATCGTTCAATGGACAGACGGCGCCAAACAAAAACTAACGAATATAAAAACCAATCAAAATTTAACCTTAGACTATAAAAACGCAACAAAAAGTGCTTTCAAAAATCGGTATTTAACAGCAAAAAAAATATTTAAAGACATTACCGCTACACTTAATATAGGCTTCCAACATAAAGAAAATGAATACTTTGACTATTCTAAAGAGCCATTATTACCTCATAAAATGTCGCAATTCGGCCCGGGAATTACCGTAGGTGATGTAAATGGCGACGGCTTAGACGATTTTTGGATAGGCGGGGCACTTAAACAAGCAGGGGCGCTCTATTTACAAAATAAAACAGGGCGGTTTTCACCCTCTAATGAACAGCTATTTGAAAATGAACGCAATTATGAAGACCTAGACGGACTCTTTTTTGATGCAGATAAAGACGGTGATTTAGACTTATATGTGGTAAGTGGCGGCAATGAATTTGCTGCCAATACAAGCGTGTACCAAGACAGGATTTATATCAATGACGGAAAAGGAAATTTTACCAAAAGTAAGACTGCCATACCACAATTTTATGAAAGCGGTTCAAAAGCCATTCCGATAGATTTTGACAATGATGGCGATTTAGATTTGTTTGTAATGAGCCGGTTGGTGCCGCAACAATATCCTACTCCGCCCACAAGCCATCTGTTAGAAAATATCAGTACCACTAGTCATGTACGTTTTAAAGATGTTACCGGCAATTCACCGGCATTTACAGCCTTAGGATTGGCAACCGATGCCATCGCCATCGATTTTGATAATGACAATGACCAAGATATTATTGTTGTGGGTGAATGGATGCCGATTACTTTTCTCGAAAATGACAAGGCTACTTTTAAAAATGTTACCGCCCAAAAGAACCTGAAAAATACTGTCGGTTGGTGGTATAGCATTGAAAAAACCGACCTTGACAATGACGGCGATGACGATTTTATAGTGGGCAATTTAGGCCTGAATTATAAATACAAAGCCTCGCCCGAAAAAACCTTTGATGTCTATGCCAATGATTTTGACAACAATAACCGATTGGATATTGTATTGGGTTACTACGAAGGAAAAAGACAGCTTCCGGTACGAGGCAGGCAGTGTTCTTCGCAACAAATTCCGGCAATTGAAAAGAAATTTGAAAACTATAAAAAGTTTGCAAATGCCGATTTGGTAGCTATTTATACAGAGGATAAGTTAGAAAACGGACTCCATTACAAGGCACAAACCTTTGCCTCTCTATATGTAGAAAATGTAGGGAACGGTACCTTTAAAAGTACACCATTGCCTGCTGAAGCACAATTTTCATCCATCAATGCCATCATTACTGATGACTTTACCCGTGATGGAAAAAAAGATATTTTGGTGGCCGGAAATTTATTCGTTT
>DRQI01000010.1 GCA_011330545.1 Flavobacteriia bacterium | reverse complement strand
GATATCAATGAATTGGAAGAATATGAAGAGCGCCAACTATTCTTAGAAGATTTGGGCTTGGAAGAACCCGGAGCCTCAAAACTTATTCGTGCGGCCTATAAATTATTAAACCTGCAAACCTATTTTACGGCAGGCGTCAAAGAAGTACGGGCTTGGACAATCCATATCGGAGATACCGCCCCAAAAGCCGCAGGCGTTATCCATACCGATTTTGAAAAAGGCTTTATCAGGGCCGAAGTGATGAAATATGAAGATTTTATCAGCTACGGCAGTGAAGCCAAAGTACGCGAAGCCGGTAAATTGTCTATCGAAGGAAAAGAATACATCGTACAAGATGGTGATATGATGAACTTTAGGTTTAATGTATAAGCCCTTTAAAGTTTACTGCTGTTAGCTAATACAACTTTAGAATACATTTAGATTTCTTAAATATCTTTGATAGAACATTAAAATTTTATCAGATTGAAATCGCTATTCAACCAAAAAAGAAAGGGGAAATTTATACTGAGTATTTTGATAGTATTCATTTTTTCAGGAAGAGCCGCTACGGCGCAAAATGCATTTACCGTTTCAACTTTCCACAATCTAAGTGTCTATTGGTCGCCATCGGGAGGTAGTGCAACAAAAAAAGTTCTTGTAAGCTATAAAACTGCAAATAGCAGCCAATGGAAAACGGCATTGCCGATGAAATACAATCCTATTGCCGGAGTAGGTATCAATCCTAAAACAGGCAAGCGTTATGACAAAGCTGATTACAGGGGAAGCATCGTTCACCTCATCCCCAATACCACTTATGATATCCGATTGACTTTAGAAGGTACGGCAACAACAACTACACTTCAGGCGACTACATGGACTGAAGATTTTCCTATCGGACAAACCATTCGCCCCGGAAATTTAACAACTCGATTGACATATTCATCACTCAAAGGTACCTCCAATGCTTATATTCTCATCGATGGTACCGATAATACTATCGATATCCAAGACAATTCGCCACAGTGCATTCGCCTGATAGACTGTGAATATGTAATCATACGCGGATTTACTTTAACCAATGCCGCAGAAAGTGCCATCCGTCTGTACAATTCACATCATATCGTCATAGAAAATTGTGATATGAGTCATTGGGGGCAAGAAGATATTGCCGGTACAGGATTCGGAAAAGGTTATCAATCAGGTGTATATGCCGGGTCTGATGATGCTTATAGTTGTGTAATTCAACGTAATAAAATACACCACCCTCGATGGGATACCAATTCATGGGCAGAATTACACAACCCTGCTGCCGACCCTAATAATAATAGCAACTACCATCCTGACGGGCCGCAAGGTATTTCATTGGGGCAATGTAATATTGGCAATAATGTAATCAGGTATAATGAGATTTGGAGTGATGCCGGCCATTATTTTAATGATATTTTAGGCATGTGGAGCAATGCCAGTTATGCCGGTTTTCCGGGGCCCGATTCTGATATTTACGGAAATTACTTGGCCAATTGTTTTGACGATGGCATAGAAGCCGAAGGAAGTAATACCAATGTCAGGATTTGGAATAACTATATCGAAGAAGTATTTTTAGGAATTGGCAATGCCGCTACTTCTATCGGCCCTTTATACGTATGGAGAAATGTTACAGGAAGAGCCAATAGCCTTCCGGGAAGCGTTTATGGCGAATACGGCGGATTTATAAAAATGGGGTTTGCCAACTCCATAGATTGGATGACCGGCCACATGTATATTTTTAACAATACCATTTTGCAACCTGCAGATCATGGTACCGGTGGTTTAGGTACTTCTGACGGGTCAAATAGATATATCAAACATTGTGAAACACGAAATAATATTCTGCATGTGCGCTCTCAAACCACCAATTCAATAGCCATCAGGCCATCGGGCAATGTAGATAATGATTATGATTATGATTTGATGAATCACCCGTATCCTTCCGGGCAAGAAAGCCACGGAATTGCAGGGATACCCACGTATGCCAATGGAGCGCCCGGCTTTACTTTTGCAACCAAAACCGGTAATTTTCAATTGGCACCTTCAAGCCCGGGTTATGATGCCGGCATCGCAATACCCAATTTTGCAGATACCTATAATGGCACTGCGCCGGATATAGGAGCTCATGAAAGCGGAACCAATCCGATGGTTTACGGAGTCAATGCCACACAGCCACAAGATGTACTTTCGACAGGCGATGAGTCATTTGAAGCATTGTTGGTATATCCCAATCCGGCTCACAACCAACTTCATATAGACCATACCGGGCATTCTCTTATCGTTGTTTCTTTGTACGATAGTAAAGGGAGTTTGATACTCAGAAAGAAATTTACCGGAACAAAAAATAACCTGAATGTGAGTGCTTTGCCAAAAGGAATCTATTTCCTTAAAATTTATGACACTTTAACACATTTTTTTAAAAATGTTACCCTTTTATTAACGTAAAATATTCTATACTTGTGCAAATTATAAATGGTAATTTTGCGAATTGTAAATTTAGAATGAATACAACGAATTCAATAAATGTTGTATCAGTACTAAGACACTAAATCTATAATTGGTTTTATTAGCATTCGTAAATAGCATCTATGAAGTTTGAAAAAAAAGGAACAGACCCTAACAGTAAGGCTAGGGCAGGAGTCATCACTACCGGCCACGGCACTATTGAAACTCCGATATTTATGCCCGTAGGAACGGTGGCTTCGGTAAAAGGCGTTCACCAACACGAATTAAAAAACGATATCAATGCCGCCATTATTTTAGGCAATACCTATCACTTATATTTACGCCCAAAAACACATATCTTAGAACAAATTGGCGGTTTGCATCAATTTATGAATTGGAACCGGCCTATTTTAACAGATAGTGGCGGCTATCAGGTATATTCCCTTTCGGGGAATAATAAAATTACCGAAGAAGGCGTAAAGTTCAAATCGCATATCGATGGGTCTTCACATTTTTTCTCGCCCGAATCTTCTATGGACATTCAGCGTAGCATCGGAGCCGATATTATTATGGCTTTTGACGAATGCACACCCTATCCGTGTGAATATCAATATGCTAAAAAATCGATGCAGATGACCCATCGTTGGTTGCAGCGTTGTTTGGCACATTTAGAAAAATCACCGGTAAAATACAGTTATGAGCAAGCCTTTTTTCCCATCGTACAAGGCAGTACCTATAAAGATTTACGTGAGCAATCAGCAGCATATATTGCCTCGGTAGGAGCTGCAGGAAATGCCATTGGAGGGCTTTCGGTAGGAGAGCCCGCCGAAGAAATGTATGAAATGACTGACTTGGTTTGCAACATTTTACCCGATGACAAACCCCGCTATTTGATGGGCGTGGGCACACCGATTAATATTTTAGAAAATATTGCCTTAGGAGTAGATATGTTTGATTGCGTAATGCCCACCCGCAATGCACGAAACGGAATGCTCTTTACGGCTCACGGCACCATCAATATTAAAAATAAAAAGTGGGAAGATGATTTTTCGCCCATTGATGACAGGGATATTACTTCGGTAGACACCCAATATTCTAAAGCCTACTTACGGCATTTGTTTGTCGCCAAAGAATATTTAGGAAAGCAGATTGCTACCATTCACAACCTCGGATTCTATATGTGGTTGGTTCGTGAGGCAAGAAAGCATATCTTAGCCGGAGATTTTACCGAATGGAAAAATACCATGGTACGGCAAATGGACAAACGATTGTAATATAAATT
>DRQI01000009.1 GCA_011330545.1 Flavobacteriia bacterium | reverse complement strand
TATTTTTGTAAGTACCGGTGAGGTCTGTACTGGTAATGGTATTCATATCCATAACAAATTCGCCTCCCGTAAGGTTGCCTTTATCAAAAGTTAAGAACCCTGATTTTAAGTTGATGGTTCCTTTTTCAGAACCTGTTACTTTATAGCCTTTCCAAGTAATATGGCTACTTTTTATATTGATTTCTTTTTTATCGCCGCTTACCGATGTAAAAGAAAAGGTAATCAATGCTATTGCCAGTATTAGTGTGTTTTTAAATATAGTATTCATCTGTTTGTGTTTTTATTGTTAATTAATTTTGAGGATATCAAACGGAATTTTTTTTACGAGCCGTAGTAAAATTTTTCGTTGATTATTTTGCCGTCTTTCCATTCTTGTACGGCAACTTGCGTATAATTTTTAATACCCCAATCTTTATGGGTATAGTCTAAATGCCATTCAACCATAGTGGTATCTTCACCAATAGTTACTTTTAAGGGTTGGGCACTTCTAAATTCTGTAATGGATGCAAAAAATTCTTCTTCGCGCTTTCTGTTGGCATTTTTGCCGATAATAGCAGGATTGTCATTTTCTTGCATTACTACATCTTCGTGGTAGTATTCTTCAAAGGCATCTAGGGCATTGCCTTGCAGAATCATGTCGTTGATAGTGCTGATTTTTTCTAATAATGTATTCATAATTTCTTGTTTTATAATTATGATACAAATGTCTGAGGATAGATTTGCCTAGGCGATGAAGTAGATTATCAAATGATGTTAACCTAGTTTAACATCTATTGTTCTAGAATTAACTGACTTTTAATTTTGCTTAGAAATTCTTTGGTAATGCCGAGGTAAGAGGCAATCATATATTGCGGAATGCGTTGTTCTATGTTAGGATAGTTTTTCTTAAAGACAAGATAGCGTTCTTTAGCAGAAAGGCTGAAATTTCTGACAATTCTTTTTTGAAAAGCTACAATCGATCTTTCTACAATTTTTCTAAAAAAACGTTCTAATTTCGGAATTTCTAGGTATAAACCTTCTATAGTTTCATACGAAAACTGTATCAGTTCTGTATTTTCTATACATTGAATATGATAATCGGCAGGGGTTTGGGTAATAAAACTTCCCATGTCAGAAACCCACCAATCTTCAATTGAAAACATAACGATGTGCTCTTGCCCGTTGGCGTCAATATAAAACATCTTGGTACAGCCCGATGTGATAAAACCTTCATGCCTGCAAACATCGCCTTGTTGAACAATGTATTGGTTTTTAAGGTATTTTCTATATACAATTTTAGAGAGTAATAGCTCTGTTTCATCTTCGGTTAATGAAATGTACTTGTTTATATAGGCTAAAAGTGGTGCTGCATTCATTATATAATTATAATTTTCAAATATCTTTCATCACAAGGCATTATCAATAATATCCTGAACTACTTCAGGATTTAATAGGGTAGAGGTATCTCCTAAATTTGATGTGTCTTTGGCTGCAATTTTACGTAAAATACGCCGCATAATTTTTCCACTTCTGGTTTTTGGCAATCCTCGGGTAAACTGAATTTTGTCGAGTTTGGCAATAGGGCCGATATGTTCGGTAATAATCTGGTTGATTTCTATTCGCAAATTAGTATGGTCGCGCGATTCGCCGGTTTCTTTTAAAATAACATAGCCGTACAGGGCATTTCCTTTAATATCATGCGGAAATCCTACAATAGCCGATTCTGCCACAGCAGGATGTTCATTAATAGAGTCTTCTATGGGTGCCGTTCCTAAATTATGGCCGGAAACAATAATAACGTCATCAACCCTACCGGTAATCCTGTAATAGCCTACTTCGTCGCGTAAAGCGCCATCACCGGTAAAATACATGTTTTTATATGCAGAAAAATAAGTATCTCGGTAACGCTCATGGTTGCCCCAAATGGTTCTTGCCATTGAAGGCCAAGGAAATTTAATACAAAGGCGCCCATCCACTTGATTGCCCTTTATCTCTTGTCCGTTTTCATCCATCAAAGCGGGTTGTATCCCCGGAAACGGCAGGGTGGCATAAGTAGGTTTTGTAGGCGTAGCATACGGAATGGGGGAAATCATAATTCCGCCTGTTTCGGTTTGCCACCAAGTATCAATAATAGGGCATTTCTTTTTGCCGATGTTGCTGTCGTACCAATGCCACGCTTCGTCGTTTATAGGTTCTCCAACAGTACCTAATACTTTTAAAGATGATAAGTTGTATTTTTCAACGAAATCGAGATTTTCTTTTGCCAATGCCCTAATGGCCGTAGGTGCAGTATAAAACTGATTTACTTTGTGTTTTTCTACCACTTCCCAAAACCGGCCCCAATCTGGATAATTAGGTACGCCTTCAAACAATATTGTCGTTGCTCCGTTGGCTAGGGGCCCGTAAACAATATAACTGTGCCCGGTAATCCAACCGATATCGGCAGTACACCAATATACATCATCTTCGCGGTATTGAAATGCATTTTTAAATGTAAATGCGGTATAGACCATATAACCTGCATTGGTATGTACCATGCCTTTTGGTTTTCCGGTTGAACCGGAAGTATATAAAATAAACAGCGGGTCTTCGGCATTCATAATTTCGGGCTCACATTGGGTGTCAGCACTATCTAATAAAGGCTGTAACCACTTGTCGCGGCCTTCTTTCATCGGAATCGTGGCATGTGTTCGTTTGGCAACCAAAACAGTTTCAACACAGGGGCATTCTTCTAAACCTTCATCTACGATACTTTTTAAATCGATAGTTTTTGGCCCCCTAAAAGAGCCGTCGGCAGTAATGACCATTTTACAATCGCTGTCATTGATACGCGTTGCCAAAGCTGTTGATGAAAACCCTGCAAATACCACAGAGTGGATAGCGCCGATACGGGCACAAGCCAGTACTGAAATTGCCAATTCAGGAATCATAGGCAGATAAATACAAACCCTGTCGCCTTTTGCAATGCCTTGTTCTTTTAATACATTAGCGAATTGATTGACGCGTTCGTACAATTGTTGATAGCTAATGTGTTCTGCTTGTTCATTGGGGTCATTGGGTTCAAATAAAATAGCGGTTTTATCGCCCCTTGTGCGTAGGTGCCTGTCAATACAATTTTCGGTAATATTTAATTGGGCGCCTTCGTACCATGTTACTTCGGGTTTTGTAAAATCCCAACGCAATACGTTGTTCCATCGTTTGCGCCAAACAAAATGTTCTTCGGCAATTTCTTCCCAAAAATTTTCAGGATTACGGACAGATTTTCGATAGACTTGATAATATTCTTCTAAGTGTTTGATATGGTAATTACTCATCTGATAATGATATATTTTATAACAGCTAATCTACTAAAATTGAATTACTTTTTAGATTTTTTTCTACCTACGGCATAGAAATATCGACTGAGTACAAAAAAACAGATACGTTATTACTTATTAAAATAAGAATTTTCTTCATCTGTCAATAATCTTGAATGAATAATAAAACGTACTCCAAGCGGAATTTCCAATGAAAAACTAGAGCCTCTTCCTGTTGTTATATCAACTGTTAAGTGTGTGTGTTTCCAATATTCAAATTGATCTTGATTCATATAATAATTTACACCGTCTAACTGGCCTAATAAAATATCACTGTCATCAAGATACATATCGCCTTTTTCAAAAACCATTGGCGAAGAGCCGTCACAACAACCGCCACTTTGATGAAAAATCAATTCGCCATGTTTCGCTTTTAGTTGATTTAAAATTTCAATTGCTTTCTCTGTTATTGCTACTCTTTCGTATTTCATCTTTCAAAGATATTAAAAAAAGAAACTATCTGAAAAGTAGGTTATGATTTCGGCTATTTTACCCCGGGCGATAGCCTAACGGTTCAAACCGACATAAAAATAGCTTTTCAGATAGTTCCTTTAGATTAAAAAGAATAAGTATTTAGCTCTTGAACTTTAGAATTCCTATTCCGTTCAGAAACCACCGTAAAATAATCGGTTTCCTTGCGTTTTCTAAATTAACCGTAGCGATGCTATTTAGTAAAACACCTTATTTTTTTGTGTTTTCAGAACTCATAAGGTAACTCGAATGCATAATCCGTATTAAAAGAAACCTAATTTGTTCTTATCATAAGAAATCAGCATATTTTTATTTTGACGATAATGGTTCATCATCATTAAGTGATTTTCACGTCCGAATCCAGATTTTTTATAACCTCCAAACGGCGCATGGGCAGGATAAGCATGGTAGCAATTTACCCAAACCCTACCTGCTTTTATAGCCCGTGGAATTTGATACAGTTGATGTGCATCTCTAGACCAAACTCCGGCTCCTAATCCGTAAAGTGTATCATTGGCAATTTCTAAGGCTTCAGCTTCGTCTTTAAATTTACAGACAGAAACCACAGGGCCAAATATTTCTTCTTGGAAAACACGCATTTTATTATGGCCCTCTAAAATAGTTGGTTGAATATAAAATCCATTTGCCAATTCTCCTGTTAGTTTGCAAGCCTCACCACCTGTAAGAACTTTTGCACCTTCCTCTTTGCCTATTTTAATATATGAGAGTATTTTTTCGTATTGGTCATTTGAGCATTGTGCTCCAACCATAGTACTTGTATCATAAGGATTGTCTTGAATTATTGCCTTTGTCCTAGCGATTACTTTTTCCATAAAGGCATCATAAATATCTTCTTGTACCAATAACCTTGAGGGGCAAGTACACACTTCGCCTTGGTTAAAGGCAAACAAAACAGCACCTTCAATTGCCTTGTCTAAAAATGCATCATCGGCATCCATTACAGAATTAAAGAAAATATTAGGCGATTTACCGCCCAACTCCATTGTTACAGGGTTTAAGTTCTTAGAAGCATACTGCATAATTAATTGGCCGGTAGTAGTTTCACCGGTAAAAGCAACTTTTGATACTCCTGAATGCGATGCCAGTGGTTTTCCTGCTTCGGGGCCGAATCCGTGGATAATATTAATAACACCCGGAGGAAAAACGTCTGCTATTTTTTCCATTAATAGCGTTGCTGTTGACGGTGTTTGTTCTGCGGGTTTTAAGATTACACAGTTTCCTGCGGCTAATGCCGGAGGTAGTTTCCACGATAACATTAAAAGTGGAAAATTCCAAGGAATAATTTGTGCAACAACTCCCAGCGGTTCTTTGATGTTCAAGGAAAGCGTGTTTGCATCTAATTCGGTTGCAGAACCTTCTTCTGCCCTTATTACTGCTGCAAAATATCGCCAATGGTCAACTGATAAAGGGATATCGGCATTGAGTGTTTCTCTAATTGGTTTGCCGTTGTCACAAGTTTCTACTAAAGCAAATTCTTCTAAATGAGCTTCAATAATATCGGCAACTTTGTTTAACAATGAGGCTCTTTCAGCCGCTGAGGTATTTCCCCAAGTATCTTTGGCAGCATTGGCTGCTGCAACAGCATTGTCTACATCTTCTTTTTGCGAACGTGCATATTTCGCAATAAGTGAATTGTCAATAGGGGAAGTATTGTCAAAATATTCACCTCCAACCGGGCCTACGAACTTTCCGTTGATGAAATTTCCGTACTTTTCTTTAAATTGTGGTTTTGAATAACTCATATTATAAATGTTTTGAATGTTAGTGGTTTAATAGAATAATTACCTGTACTATTCAACATCAGATAATAACAAAATTTTAATTGCAAGAATATACAATTAGATTAATGATAAAATTAATCAGTTTAATTTAAAATATCTTGAACATTTGTCTTTAAAAATTGTACATATCTACTAAAATAAAGAATATATTAATAATTTTCGGTAATATTGTATTATGGGTAATTTGTTAGACAAGCACAAACAAAAACGAAAACTCACAACATTAGTTGAGAATAGAACCACGTATAATGCAGGGTATTCTGAGTTGAACATTTATGAAACCCATACCGTTGCAGAAAAGGTTGTTTTAAAATTTGACTTTCCTATTATCGCAAGTATGTTGACCGGCAAAAAGATAATGCATTTAGAAGGTTTGCCTTCTTTTGATTTTTTTCCCGGAGAGTCTGTGGTTGTACCTACAAATCAAGAAATGGTAATAGATTTTCCTATTGCTACAAAAAAAGACCCGACACAATGTTTGGCATTGGCTATTTGTCCGAATAAAATTAACGAAATAGCAGAAAATTTTAATGAACAAGTAACGATTGAAAGAGAAAATAATGATTGGTCTCTTGATAATAGATCGTCACACCTTACGAACCAAGTAGAAGTCAATCACCTCATTGAGAGATTAGTGCATACATTTACGAATAATACTAAATCTAAAGATGTTTTGTTAGATCTTATGATTCAGGAGTTGATAGTCAGGCTTTTACAAACTAAAGCTAAATATAGTATCTTAAACGATAAACGAGGTGTTTTTAGTGATACTAGGATAGGGACAGTTATAAAATACATAAAAGAACATCTAACTGATAAAGACATTACTGTTGATTCATTAGCTGAAAAAGCGTATATGAGTACCTCACATTTTCATAAAAAATTTAAAAACACACTTGGTATCTCACCAATAGATTATATTAATTCAGAGAGGATTAAATTCGCAAAAAAACTGATATCAAAAAATAATAATTTGCGTATTTCAGATATTGCTTTTAAATCGGGTTTTAATAGTGTTAGCTATTTTAATAGGCAGTTTAAAAGGCATGAATTAATGATTCCCAGTAAATACCGCAAAGTTGTTAACCAGTAAATAGTTAATGCGTTTGTGCATCACCGGCATTTGAAGGTATTCTTATATTATCTACTATTTCTTGTACTTCTAATGGAGGTTTCGGAGTAAACGATGAAATAATCAGTGAAATAACAAAATTTACCAACATGGCTACGGTGCCAAACCCTTCGGGAGAAATGCCAAGCCACCAATCGTCTTTAGTGCCACCGCCAAACCAATCGAATTTGAATTTCATCATATAGAAAAGCATTAATAAAATGCCCACTGTCATGCCGGCAATAGCCCCTTCTTTATTCATACGCTTATAGAAAATTCCTAAAACGATGGCCGGAAAAAAGGAAGCTGCCGCCAAACCGAATGCCAAGGCTACGGTAGCTGCTACAAAATCGGGTGGGTTGATGCCAAACCACCCGGCAATGATAACCGCCACTACGGCAGAAAGCCTTGCCGCTATTAATTCGCCATTTTCTGAAATGTTAGGGTTGATTATTTTTTTTATAAAATCGTGCGAAACCGATGAAGAAATCACTAATAACAATCCTGCAGCTGTTGACAAAGCGGCGGCTAATCCACCCGCTGCCACCAAGGCAATCACCCAATTGGGCAATCGGGCAATTTCGGGGTTTGCCAGTACCATAATATCTTTGTCGATGGTGAGTTCATTGGTGGTTTTATCAGCGACATATTGTACAATTCCGTCTTTATTTTTATCGTCAAATTTTAGCAATCCGGTAGTTTCCCAATTAGAAAACCATTCGGGTAATTC
>DRQI01000008.1 GCA_011330545.1 Flavobacteriia bacterium | reverse complement strand
TCTACTGCCATATAGCAACACATTGCCAACACTATCTATTACAATACGGAACCTAGGCAAGTTATTTGTATTTGCCAACCAAGGCGTCACCAATTCTGAACCGTCTGATTGAAAGACAATGTGTACGTCTGTCAAGGCATTGAATTGTGCCAATTCTAATTCTAAAATCTTAGGATGTATGGGTGTACCCCCTATTCTGAGTTCTAAGGAATTATCTATAAAATCAAAATCAACATATCCTTCTGCAATGGGCGTATTGTAATTAAAGGTATGTACGGCTCCTCCGTTACCATTTGCAAAGGTTCCGAATCCGGTTGGCGTACATATTTCATCAATATCTAAAATGCCGTCATTATCATCGTCAGGGTCTCTAACATTGGCGATTCCATCTCCATCGGTATCTAGTAATACGTTTATTCTTACGGTGGCTGTATCTGTCAATCCGCTTTCATTAGTTATTGTGTAAGTAAAAGTATCTAAACCGGTATAGCCTCCAAGTGGCGTATAGGTAAAGGTGCCATTGGGGTTTACTACCACTGTCCCTCCGCCGGTTGAAACGGCATCAAATGCAGTGACTGTTATTGCTCCGGTGCCTGTTACATCAACCCCATCGCCATTATCGACAAATAGGTCTCCGTTTACCGGAATATTTTCATTGGTTGCAAATAAATCATTATGTGCAACCGGTGCTACGGCATAATATTGAAAGTTTAGCAATAAATCTGCCCCTCCTTGATTGTTAGATTGGTCAGTTGTTGTGGGAAAGGCTGCAAAATTAAGAAATCCTGCCGATGTTGTTGGCGAATCTGCGCCTCCGATAGAATATCCGTAGACGGTTTGCCCGGGAGTAAGTCCAAAATCAGACCAGCTAAAAAAGATACCATTTAAGGCTTGTGTGGCACCTGATTGTGAAAAGGTATAACTGGCTGCGGCTTCAGATTTTGACATTAAATCATATCTGTATAATACGGCTAATGCCGGCCCATACCCGTTATTTACAACAACATTTGAATAGGATGTAGGGTTGCCTGACCCGTCAACGCCTGTAATGGCGGCTACGGCAACATTTCCGTTATTATTTCTTTCAAAGATTGGAAATCCTGTGCTTAGGTTTGCTGCGGTCATTGTTACCGGCGCACCAAAAACCACATCAATTCTTTCTACGTTTGAAGTTTCGGGGTTGACATCATTATTGAAAGTATTGTCTGAGCCTACGTCTATGATATTTGCCCCTAATATATCGCTAAAAGTACCTAAATAGGGAGCGGTATAGTTGTTATTTGCTTCTACAAACGGCGTATTTGTTTCTCTATACCACACATCTAAATCGTCTCCTGATGTATTTGCATTGTCAACTCTTCTGATGGTATAGGTCATTGGTGTAACAATAGGGCTTAAGGTAACCCCCCCAACGGTAATAGTGGTAATACTTTCGCTATCTGCTGCTCCAAAATTTAGTGTTTCGCCTCCTGTTGCCAAGCGTGTATCGAGTACATTGGGAACTGTAGTGGTCGTCCATGCATCTACATTGGTTTGCGAATATATTTTATTAGTAACTAAGGCACTAACTATTAGTAGCAGTAGTATACTTTTTTTTAAAACTATTTCGCTGTAAAATAAAGGCACTGTAGTTAAGTAATCTTTTTTCATAATGTGTTTACTTAATATATTGTTTGTTAGTAATTTGTCAAAATTCAGTATAAAATTTTCATTGCTTTCTCCCCCAGTATTTTCAAGCCTATTTTACAACTCAATAATACGGACAAATATATAAAAAAATGTTAAATTTTATTTCACTTTACTTTATTTAAAATCATACTAATTAATATTCTTAAATCATATCATTTTAAATTATATCATTCTACCTATCACTAAACTACTTATAAAATATCAATAATTAGACTTACTGTGAGAGAAACTTATTATAATTTATTACATTCTCATTATTTTGAACTCTGTTCTTCTATTGGCTTGTTGTTCTTCGGGTGTACATTTTACAAAACTTTTACAGTGGTTTGTGAGTTTTTTTTCTCCATATCCTTTTCCTATAATTCTATTTCGGGAGATTCCTTTTGACACTATATAGTTTACTACCGATTGCGCCCTTTTTTCGGATAGTATTTGATTGTAAGATTCTAAATTTTTAGCATCTGTATGGGCACCGGCTTCTACAATCATGGTTGGATGCTCTTTCATAATCTCAACTACCTTATCTAATTGTTTTAATTCAGCATCTGAAATACTCCACTTATCAAATTCAAAATAGATAGGAGGAATTTTAATATTGACGTTGTTTGACAAATCTTTTGACTGGGTATCCTTTACCGTTTTTACTTTTGGCACGCTATCTTTTTCAACACCGATATTGCCTGAAGTTTCGGTGGTTGGAATTACCTTTTTAATTAATAACCAAGCATCTTTATCTTCGATTTTTCTAATTTTTGAAAGGTGATAAAGGGCTTCTTTTTTATTGGTATAGCTATTAAAAGAAACTTGTATTAAGCCTGATTTATTGACTCCTAAATTTCTAGCTTTATATCCCTTAGCTTTTAACTGATTTAATTTTCTTACAGCATTTTTAGGATTTCTAAAACCTCCCGCAATAATATGATACCATAAAACTCCTGAAGATTCATTTGCAGATTGTTGTTGTTCTTGCCCTTGAGTTTGCTCTCCATCAACATCAACATAGGTAAGGTTTGCTTTTTTATCAACCTTTACATCTTCTAGCGTGGCATCTATTGAAGCAAACCTATCATTGTCATTTACTATAACAAATTCTGTTCGCCTGTTCAATTGATGTTCTTCACGAGTACATTTTACAAAACTCGAACAATTATTTACCAATTGCATCTCACCATATCCTTTGGCGGTAATTCGGCTTCTATCAATTCCGCCTGCTACAATATAATCAACCGTTGATTTTGCCCTTTTTTCTGACAACCGTTGATTATAGGCTTCTGTGGCTCTTGAATCGGTATGCGAACCTGCCTCGATAACCATCGATGGGTGGCTTTTCATCACAGCGATGACTTTGTCTAATTCTTTTGCTGCTTCGGGGCGAATATTCCATTTGTCAAAATCAAAATAAATGGTTTTGATATTAATCATTATTTTTTCATCTACTACCCTCAGCTCTTGAGCTAAATTAATATCAACTTCTAACGGGGCTACATCTGTATCGTTTACGGTTTTGACATCTATTTCTTCGCGTAAATAACCGGGGGCTTCTACTACTAATTTATAGTTGGTATTACTTTTTGCATCAAAACTAAACTCACCTTCTTTTTTAGGGGAAAGCCTAACGGCTTTTATCTTTATCGTTTTAGTTTTTCCTTTACCAAGACTTTGAATGTTTAAAATATCTGTATCTGATTGGTATTCTTTTTCGCCATCATCGCTAACGTACGCATATCCTTCGGGCAATACGTCTGACAGTTTTATTCCTTTAACTTTTCCTTTGCCTGTATTGGCAACTTCTACGGTAAATTCTATTTCTTCTCCAACTTTTGGATTTGTATTATCAACTGTTTTGGTTACTTTAACATCTTTTCCTTCCCCAATAAAAACGGTAATATTATTTTGATTGTTTTGGTTTAAGTTATTAATTGTTATTGATGTATTAGAATTGTTACTATCAGTTGAAGTGTCTACCCTTTGTAGTTCATTGCCTTCTTCGTCTAGCAAAATCACGATGGCATTCGGAATTACTTTTTGTGTCTTTTTATCTATAATTACGCCTGAAATTACTTGGTTTCCTTCAATCTTTAGAGGCGGAAAAGAGATAAAAAAGTAAATATCGTCATCTCCTTTACCATCTTTTCTGTTATTTGAAGAAAAATAACCTTTGTGTTTGGTATCGTCTATTATAAATGCGAAATCGTCATTACTGCTGTTTACCGGATCTTCTAAATTGATAGGGTCTGTTACGGTAGTATCAAAAATTCTACTGGCAAAAACATCTAAGCCCCCGTAACCCGGATGTCCATTTGATGAAAAATACAAAATATTGTCATCACTGATAAAGGGAAACATTTCGCGCTCTTCGGTATTTATTTTCGGGCCTAAATTTTTCGGTTCGCCATAACTGCCATCTTCATTAATCTGGACTACATAAATATCTGTTTTTCCAATAGAGCCGGGGCGGTCTGAAATAAAATAGAGTTCTGTATCGTCTTTATTTAATGCCGGGTGGCCCGTAGAAAACTCATCATCGTTAAACGGTAGTTTTACTACATTGTGCCATTCGCCATTATCTTTAACCGAGGCTTTGTACAGTTGAATATTGACAATGCCTTTGGAGTCTCTTTTTGCCTTATTTTTATCGGTATAATTAT
>DRQI01000007.1 GCA_011330545.1 Flavobacteriia bacterium | reverse complement strand
GCCGATTTCCTTCCGAGGATGATTCCGAAAAGCATCGTTGCCCAAGCCACATAAATCATAGATTCATAGCCATTACTCCACGGAGCGTGCCCCGAAATATACCACCGGATACCCAACCCGACAGTATGGTATAAAAATAAAGCGGTTATTAAAAAAGAGCCAATCTTTATCAGGGTTCTGATACCTTTAGAAGAATTAAAAATTTCGATGATAACAACTATAAAAAGCAACAGGCCGGCCAACATATATTGCCAAAATAAGTTTCTGAAGATATCGTATTTGTTATAAAATAATTCTAATTTAATTTTTTTGTCACTTGGTATGACATCATTTCCCACTTTGCGTTGATAGTTGTGAATTAAATTCAAATATTCATCGGCTTTGCTATAATCATTCGTTGCTAAGCCTTTGTACAATGCATCTGAATACAGTGGTAACATATACGATGCATTGAGCGAATCTTTTCCTTTAAAAATAGAACCGCGTTCTACATACGAAAACCACTTGTGATTGGGGTCTCCCTTAATAGGGAAAAACTTAAAAATATTTCCTTCAATAGCTTGGTATAATAAATTTACCCTTCCGTCAATGGCAATGATACTCTGTTCGTATTTATTTTTTATTCTTTTTTTATGGGCTTTGGCAACTTCATCCCTCAGTTTATACCTAATGTCATTATCAAAAAAATCTGAAAGCCGTGCATATTTTTGGTTTTTGGGAATCCCTAAAATATCCCGTACTTTGGTATTATCTTTTTTGATAAAGATAACCGGTACTTCGTACCAAATTTTCGGATTGGTAACCATAGAAACAATGACCTGATTGGCATCTATATCCAAGTAAGAATCTTTTTTACTTACTTTTCGCAATAATTCTGATGCAAACGTATTGACAGGCTTCATCCTACCTCCTGCATCTTGAATTACCAATTTTCCGAAACGTTCGGCATGGGCTACTGATACTTTTTGTGCTTCTAAAATTGAATCTATTTGCTGTTCTGTTAAACGGTGTTGGTGTCTTTCTTGCGAAAATGCCATCAACGAACACAACATTACAACCATTAAAAGTGCTTCCTTTTTCTTCTTTATAGACTTTAACTGCTTCTTTAAATTGGCAAAACGTGTGTGTTTTGAAAATAAAATCATCAGCAAACCTAAAAATAGCATTGCATAACCTATATAGGTAATCCATGTACCAACAGCATCGTGATTGACCGAGAGGTGGGTTTCTTCGATAGGCCCTGAGTCATCATAACTCGATTGAAAAAAACGATATCCTTTATGGTCTAAGATATTGTTCATAAAAATCCTGAAATCGAAATTTTTACCATGATCATAAACGGTTACTTCGCTGGCATACGATTTCGGGCTCATAGAGCCGGGATAGCGGTCTAGTTGAAAATCGCGTAATTTGATAGCAAATGGCAATTCTAATTGTTTGGCACCGTAGCTAATCCTAAAGTTTAATCCATCCAATGAAAATTGCTCAGGGGGCATATTGGCATATTTATTGCCAAAAAGGGTTACTTTCTTTTTTTCATTGGCGGTTACTACTTCAATTGTAAGCATATCGGCAGGATGTTGGCCTTTATTACCCGATACTATTGCAAGGTTTCCCTTAGTGGGAGGTTCGGGTACCACAAATTGCATATTGCCAATATTGTATAAAGAGCGTAAATTGAATGTTTGTACTGAATCTTTAGCCACCAACCCCGTATTCTTAGTAGCCATAGTCATATAATTTCCTTCAAAAGGTGTCTTGATACGTAAGGTATCTTGTTGGGTGAAAATATTTATCGCCCCTTCAACCGGTTTTTCAAAAGCAACTAATATGTTATGGATGTTTACTACAGTTCCCTTTTTTATGTAATGGTCATGCCTGCCGCCTGCCGATTCTACAAAATGTAAATATTCTTCACCGCTATCATCGGGTTGCAATTCTTCATAAGCATTGGGTACATAATCAACATAGTTAATAGTTACGGGTTGCTTTCTAAAGTCTGCTTTAAACGAAAAACCATTGCCACCCCTGATAACATCAAAAAACCTGGAAGCTGTTGAAATAAATCCTTTATCCTCTTTAGGGATACGTGCAAAAAAATAGCGTTTATTTATTTCTAACTGATCTTTATCATCATCTACAATTACCGTAAGGTAGGTTTTCTCAGAAAGCATTTTATCGGTGGTTTGGCCTTCTTGAATGGGCATCATGCCTTCAAAACTAATATATCTGGTAATACCCGCGCCTAGTAAGATTAAAATAAACGCAAGGTGAAATAGCAGTACCGAAATTTTTTCTTTGCGAAACAATCTGTATTTAAAAATATTGCCTATAAAATTAAGTACAAAGATGAGCATAATCAATTCAAACCACCAAGTATTGTATACCAATGCCTTGGAGGCTTGTGTGCCGTAATCGTTTTCAATAAATGTAGCGACGCCCATCGAAGCACCGAATAACAAAAATAAGATTGCTGTAAGCCTTGTTGAAAATAGGATATTGTATAATTTGTCCATCAAAATAAATCTCTATAAAAAATGTGGTGCAATTTACTTAATTTAGCATTGTTATTTTTAGTTTTAACACATTATTATAAATCGTTAAAACTTCCGTAACTTCGCTTTATGATTTCAGTTATTGTATTGGGTACCGGAAACGTAGGGACACATTTAATTAGCACATTTTTAAAAACGAACAAGGTAACGCTG
>DRQI01000006.1 GCA_011330545.1 Flavobacteriia bacterium | reverse complement strand
AAGCATACGAAGTATTGAGCCACAGCATAAAAACAGCAACAAAGCCCATTTATGCCATTTTGCCTTCGGTAGTAAATGCTACCGATGAAATTGCCGATTTTATTTCAAAAGGAAATATTGCTTTTGACGATGAGGTACTTTTCGGAAAAGCCTTGGCAAAAGTGTATACTACCCCACTCCCGCAATTTAGCGAGGCTCCGGTAGAAAAAATGGATATTGATGCCCTTAGAAAAATCATCAATGTACTACCTGATGGGTACCTGCCCGCAAAAACCGTTAGGCGGTTACTGCAATACTTAGATATTCCTTTTGTAACACAGTACGAAGTAAAAAATACCGAAGAGCTCTTACAAATTGCACCTTTGTTAGACTATCCGGTAGTACAAAAAGTAGTAGGTGTATTGCATAAATCGGATGTGGGCGGGGTCATCTTACACGTAAAAAATAAAGGTGAACTGCTATCAAATTTTAGGCAACTCATGCAACTAAAAGGGGCTACTGCAGTACTTATCCAACCTATGAAACAGGGAATAGAACTATTTATCGGCGCGAAAAGAAGCGGTAATTTCTCACCTGTTGTCCTTTGCGGATTCGGCGGTATTTATGTTGAAATTTTCAAAGATATTTCGGTTGCCATGTGCCCTGTTTCTGAGGCCACAGCATTAGAAATGATTTCAAACTTACAAATTTATCCTTTACTTCAAGGTATCAGAGGGCAACAAGGTGTTGATATCAAAGCATTTGCGCAGGTTATCAAAAAAATTGCCGCCTTGGCGCAATTCATTCCCGAAATTGTTGAATTAGATATCAATCCGTTAATGGCCAATAAAGACGGACTCATGGTGGTAGATGCCCGGATTCGGGTTGAAAGGTAATTAAACTAACCTTTGTAACGGTGGGTATAAGAATTCTTAGCCGACTACGGAACTCATAATTACTGTTTATGATGAAATAGCCCAAAAGAGGTTATAAAAGTATAAAAAACTGAATTTTATTTTCTTGTGAACTTCGATAAAATAATGCAATCCACAAAAAGTACTGAAAGAGAGCTGCTTAAAATTAGTTATGTTTTTAAAAATTAAGGATTTGCGCAACGATTACCGGTGTTACCCAATGGTTTTATATTCCGACATAATCAGTTCTTTTAATTTCTAAATTCCCAAGTCGATTATTGTTTATTTTAATTGAATACCAAACTCTCCATTGGTTATCAGTGTCAGGAACAGCTAAGTCAGAAGTAAGATAAACTGTGTTTCCAACAATACTATCAATTTCGGTCGAAAAAAGATTGCATTCTGCGTAAAATTCAGAAATGAGTGATTTTTTAAAATCAGTTCGGTCGATTTGCTTTTTGTCAACAATTGAGTCAGTCAAAAGTTTAAAATCCGTTACCATTTTGTGAGAATAGTCTAAATATGCTTGTTGTCCTTTTTGTGCTAAATTCCTAACGATTGAACTATCATTTAAACTATATGTTTTTAATTCAAGAGTATGTTTTAGGTTGGAAATTTTGAATTCTTTTTTGTCGGAAATCGTGTCAAGCATTAATGCCCAATAATTATAAATTGTATCCTTTTCCTTTTCCGATTGAACTATTTCTAATTCGGTTTTTGGTTTCGGTTCCATTTCCGCTTTTAAATCAGTTTTTTGTTTAAATTCAGATTGGATTTTGTTCGATTTTTTTTGGTCGCAACTTGATAAAATCGAAAATATTAATATTAAAGATAGAAGTTGTTTCATTGTTCGGTTTTCAACTGTTTGGTAACGGGACTTTGCGCACAAACGCTGTTTAGATTCAAAATTAGTAAATTAGAGCTATTGTTATGGCTTCTAGGCAACTTTTCTTTTTAAACTTTCTAAATGCTGTATATCATTTTGAAAAAGAAAAACATTTAGATAGCCTAAAAGAGGATATAGAAATATAAAAATTGAATTTAATTTCTTTGTGCACTTTGATAAAATAATGCCATCCACAAAAAGTACTGAAAGAAAGCTGCTTAAAATTAGTTATATTTTTAAATATTAGGGGTTTGTGCGACGATTACCGGTGTTACAAACCGTTTGTTATATTTCATTTAGCTAAGAAAAGCCTTTTCAAATTTTGTGAAAAAAGACAACCAATCTCGTTTTGCGAGTAACAGTCTAACTTATTATTCCAAAATTTATACAGTGATTATCAAAATCCGTTATATGATTGCCTGAGATTGTAAAGATTTATCTTTTGTGATTTTCAGTCCGCTATGAGGCATCTATATACCTAATGGGATAAGTAAGTTAATGAATTTTGTATCCAAGAAAAACACTATTCAGTTGAATGGTTAGCAGTTTTTATCAGCCCAAGCTTTAAAATCAGCCATACTAACACCCATGCTCTTTAAATTTGTCATAACGTGAAGTGGCGGTATGTTTTTATCTTTAGGTCGTATTGTAATTGTGCGCCAACAACCAGGGCATTTATATTGATGATGCGAACCTTTAGACCGTTTTTCGACGCATTTCTTATATTTTAAAAAAGCTATGAAGCATTTTGTCTTTATAGGCTTAAATGCAGCCATCTAAATTGCAGTTTCTAACGAAGTTATATGTGGATTTTTTAAATTTTGCAAAACACCATCTTGATCAACAAAGGCTTTAGAAAATTGTCTTTTAAATATTTTTTGTTGTTTCCACCCCATTTTACGAAGCTCTTTTGTACGTGATGCAACAGGTAATTTTAAAAAATCTAGTATAAATATTTTTATATTCTCTTCAAAAGATATTTGAGCTTCTTTTTTTGTAGATCCATAGCCAGAAACATTTAAAGAAGGTGATAGGCATACAAAAAACTCATCTTGCTGACCTGACAATACATTAATACGTACCTTTAATTCATTTGATGAAACTTTTAATTGTTCCGTTTCATATGGAAAACTATTATTCCAATGTCCTTTTTCCGTAGTACTAGACATAACTTCCCTTTTTTCTAGTGGTTGAATCCTTTTTACAAATATATAAATTAAACTAAGATGATATCTACATACTGCGTTAATTTAATGTTAGAACGGAAAAGTAAGTTGAAAATTACAAATCAAACTCTGCTTTACTTCAGAAATCCGTTTCCTCAAGTCCCGCTTTATATATAGATACTCGCTATGATTGTATTCTGTCCTCCAAGATTTAACCGTTCAGATATTCAATTCCACAATTTCTTTCACTTCAATTTTTTTAAATTTATTTTTTGTTTAACAAAGTAGAAGTGAGTGTTCACTGTTGCAATTTTCCGTTCTTAATGGTTTGTAACAGGAGGTTTCACACAAACGCAGATTAGATTCAAAATTAGTAAATAAGAGCTATTATTATGGCTTCTAGGCAACTTTTCTTTTTAAGTTTTCAAAATGCTGTATATCATTTTGAAAAAGAAAAACATTTAGATAGCCTAAAAGAGGTTATAGAAGTATAAAAATTGAATTTGATTTTCTTGTGCGCTTCGATAAAATAATGCAATCCACAAAAAAGTGCTGAAAGAGAGCTGCTTAAAACTGCTTAAAATCAGTCAAATTAAACGTTTGTGCAACGATTACCAGTGTTACCTGATAGCTACTTTTTCATTTCAACTATTATAAATACAATTAGAAATCCAATACAGAGATAAATATACAAGTCCCCTATCAATGAAAAAATGGTAATAATTCGTTTTGTTTGAATATTTGCAATCATAATTTT
>DRQI01000005.1 GCA_011330545.1 Flavobacteriia bacterium | reverse complement strand
GTAGCCTTACCATAGCCGGTCATCGATAATATCATATACTCTTTCTAAAAAATTACGCAAAGTTACACATTTTATCACAATGGCTTTTTGATATTGGTGTTAATCAGCAATCTTTTGCATTTTGCCGGCATTGCTTTTAGTAACCAAATAAACCCCTGTAAAAATTAAAATGGTTGCCACCACTTTTATAGCATCAAGACTGTCACTTCCAACAAATAAAGCATATAACGAAGCTAATAGCGGCTGTAAATAAATAAAACTGCTCAACGTAGTAGGCTTTAGTTTTGTCAAGGCAAAAATATTGAGCAAATAGGCAAAAAAGGTTGTAAACACAACAATATATCCTATTTTGTAATAAATTGTAATGGGTATTTGCTGCCATTGTACTTCTTGAAGTTCGCCGGCTCCAAAAGGAATTACTAAAACGGCTCCAAACAAGTACAGCCATTTTATAAAGGTAAACGGATTGTATTTATCGGTTAGTTTTTTTACGATAATTAAATACAAACTATAGGATGCTGCATTGACAAATACCAATAAATTTCCTAAGGCCGGATTTTCACCGGGTTGCAAACTTCGGCCATAGCTAATTAATAATACGGCTCCGGCCAAACCGATAAAAATTCCGAACACTTTTATTGAAGTAATACGCTCTTTTAAAATAAGTGCTGATAAGATGAGTACTATGATAGGTGTAGTTACCATAATTACCGAAGCGCTTATGGGCGTTGTCATGCTCAATCCTTTAAAAAAAGTAAGCATATTTAGGGCAATACCAAAAACTGCCGCCAATACTATTCGTACAAAATCTTGCGGGTCAATTTTTTCCTTTACAGCAAAAATACTTATCCCCCAAAAAAGCAGTGCTGCTCCTACCACACGAAGTACAATAAACCCATAGGGTTTAATATAAAACGGCATTACGTCTTTTGCTATGGTAAAGCTGACACCGTAAATAAGCGCTGCTAAAAATGCAGCGATAAAAGCACGGGTTTTAAGTTGCATCAAGTTTTGGTTAAAAGAAAAAGTAATGACGAAATTCATCATTACTTTTTTTTAATATTTTAATGAACTCGTTTAAACTTTTTCAATTAGCTAAAAAATTGTCCTTTTGTACCCTATTTTTGTCTTTTTTTCCTACCATAGCCCTGCTATGCAACTCAAAAAAGCCTTCAAAAGGGTAAAAAACTCCTAATTTTCACTTTAATCCAAAAAGTTTAAACGAGTTCAGTGTTAAACTTTTAAGTAAAATTATGAAACTCCTAAAAAATCGGAGTAGCGATAATCAATTGTCTTATTTGGCATCGGCGTAACGCCTTTCAACCTCATTCCAGTTAATTACATTAAAAAAGGCATTGATATAATCGGGCCTTCTATTTTGATAATGCAAATAGTATGCATGTTCCCAAACATCCAATCCTAAAATAGGTGTACCGCCGCATCCTACATTTGGCATTAAGGTATTGTCTTGATTGGGTGTAGAACATATTTCAACCTTTCCGCCTTTATGCACACATAACCATGCCCATCCTGAGCCAAAACGTGTAGCGGCTGCTTTTGAGAATACATCCTTAAAAGAATCTACTGAGCCGTAAGCACTAATAATGGCATCTTTTAATTCTCCTGATAAATATCCTTTTCCTTCGGGGTTCATAACGGTCCAAAAAAGGCTGTGGTTATAAAATCCACCCCCATTATTTCTCACGGCCATATTGTTCATATCTAAATTGGTTAAGATATCTTCAATCGACTTTTCGTCAAGGCCTGTACCTGCAATTGCTTTGTTTAAATTATTGGTATATCCCGCGTGATGTTTTGTATAGTGTATTTCCATTGTCCGTGCATCAATATGTGGTTCTAGGGCATCATAAGCGTATCCTAATGCTGGTAATTCAAAAGCCATAATTTTATTATTTTAGTGTTAAACTTTAGTTAGGTTCTTATTTTATATCTAAAAAAATAAGAATGTTTTATTGAAACTCAAAGATAGAAACTTTGCTTTATAATGTCTACAAAATAAAATAGAATGTTTTTATCAGCCCATAGAGTAGTACTATATTCAGTATACTGCTATTTTACTCTTAGTTTTTCAAGAGCTTCTGTGGCAGCATTATAGCTTATTTTTTTATCTTTAAAATGACGCGTGAGTTTTTCTTTTTCTTGAGGGCTTGCCCCTAATTGATTGAGCATATTTTGCAAATGCATTTTCATGTGCCCGTGTTGAATACCGGTTGTTGTCAAGGCTTTTAACGCCGCAAAATTTTGTGCCAATCCGGCAACAGCCACTATCTGCATCAATTCTTTAGCCGATGGTTTTTGCAACAGCTCTAATGATAATTTTGCCAAAGGGTGCAATGCTGTTAAGCCGCCCACGGTACCTAAGGCCAAGGGAATTTCAATCCAAAATTTAAAAATACCATTGTCAATACTGCAATCTGTTAAACTTTGATAATGGCCGTTGCGGGATGCATAGGCATGTGCTCCGGCTTCTACGGCTCGAAAATCATTTCCGGTAGCAATCACCACGGCATCAATACCATTCATAATCCCTTTATTATGTGTAACCGCTCTATACGGTTCTACTGTTGCTATTTGTACTGCCCGATAAAATTTTTCCGCCATTTGGTACGGGTTCTTATCGCTAAATTCTTCAATTTTACAACTTACCTCAGCCCTAACCAGACATTCGGGAACATAATTTGATAAAATACTCATTACAATTTCAATACCGTCTTTTTGAAAAGCTGTAGCAATGGCTTCCAAGCAAGAATTTATAAAATTAGCCCCCATACTGTCTTTAGTCTCAAAAGTAACCTGCAATTGATAATAATTTGGCAGTTTATCGGTCTTATCTTTCAGTGCTATGCCTAAAATTCCGCCACCGCGGGCACGCATATTTTTTGTAATACTTTCAGTGGCTTCTAACAGTTTGGGGTGTATTGCTTTAAAATAATCTTGTAATTCTTCAACTCTGCCATCGTACATAAAATGTACGTGCCCCGTTTTTGTTGTGGCTATTACAGTAGCTGTAAACCCGCCACGCTTTTGCCAAAATTTAGCAACCAATGCCGCCGCCGCCACTACCGAGCTCTCTTCAACTGCCATCGGTATTACATAAGGCCTATTATTTATTATAAAATTCGGGGCAACAGCATACGGAAGGTAAAAATTAGAAATGGTATTTTCTATGAATTCATCATGCAGTTGTTGCAATTGTTTATTGTTATTCCAATAATTGGTTAAGATGGTTTTGGCAGACGCATTATCAGATAAAAAGGCCTCGGCTAACCAATTTATTTTTTCTTCTTTGGTTAATTTTGAAAACCCAACTACGGTTTTGGTCATTTTGAATCGTTTATTGATACGGGGTTAAAGATACTTATTAAAAATATGCCTAAAATAACGAATTTTAAAATATCTCTTTTTTGGGATGATTTTTAACGAATTTTCCGTAAACTTGGCATGCCTTTTTAAAATTATTACGTCAATAATGAAGAAATTCCTCATTTTATTGCTTGTTTTTACAGCAACCGTTTCTGCACAAAAAAAAGATATTACCCTTGAAGATATTTGGTCTTATGGAACTTTTAGAACCGATAGGCTCAATGCTTTTCATTCTATGGATAAGGGCGATTACTATACCATCTTAAATTTTGATAGAATCACAGGAAATGCCAGTTTAGACAAATACAGTTATCAAACACTTAAAAAAGTTGAAACTATTGTCAACAGCAAAGACTTAGGTGATATACGTTATTTTGAAAGCTATCAATTTGATGCTAACGAAGATAAATTATTATTGGCGACAGATTCTGAACGCATTTATAGGCATTCTTCCCGTGGTATCTACTATGTTTATACAATTGCTACCCAACAACTGCAATTAGTATCTGAGTATAAGATACAAGAACCTACTTTTTCTCCTGACGGAACAAAAATAGCCTACATGTATGAAAATAATCTTTATATCAAAGATTTAGTTTCGAATGCTACCCTTCAAATAACAAAAGACGGTAAAAAAAATAATATTATCAATGGTATTACCGATTGGGTTTACGAAGAAGAATTTGCCTTTGTAAGGGCTTTTGAATGGAATGGCAACTCTGACAAGTTAGCATTTTTACGATTTGACGAAAGTGAAGTGCCCGAATTTTCTATGGATATTTACGGCAAAACGCTGTATCCTACCCAACAGGTTTTTAAATACCCAAAAGCCGGTGAAAAAAATGCCGAAGTAACATTGCATTTGTACAACCTACAAACCAACTTCAGTAAAGCAATAGATTTAGGCGAAAAAGCCCAATATTATATTCCGAGGTTACAATGGACCACCGAAGCAAATACCTTGGCAGTTACCACCTTAAACCGGCATCAAAACAACTTAAATTTACTGTTTGTAGATGGTAACTCACTAACAGCTAGGCTTATCCTAAATGAAAAAGATGCCGCTTATATTGATATTACCGATAATTTAACCTTTTTAAAAGACAATAGTTTTATCTGGACAAGTGAAAAAGATGGCTACAACCATATCTATCATTACGGTAAAACCGGGAAATTAATCCGGCAAGTAACCCAAGGCAATTGGGAAGTTACCAGTTACTACGGATATAATCCTTCTACAAAACGTATTTTTTATCAATCTACCGAAGATGGCTCTATTAACAGGACTATTTATGCCATCAAACTTAACGGAAAAGGTAAACAAAGATTGAGTTCTCATACCGGAACCAACCGTGCGGCATTTAGCAACAGTTTTAATTATTATATAAATACTTTTTCTGATGCAAATACGCCGCCTGTTTATACCTTACATGATGCGAAGTCAGGCAAGCAACTCAAAGATATAAAAAATAACAGGCTCCTTCTTAAAAAATTAAAGAGCTACAACCTCTCGCCAAAAGAGTTTTTTACATTAAAAACCAAGAATGGCGAATTTAATGCTTGGATGATAAAACCCGCTGATTTTGACCCTGACAAAATATATCCGCTGTTTATGTACCAATACTCGGGCCCGGGCTCGCAACAAGTAGCAAATACATGGAACAGTGCCAATGATTACTGGTATCAAATGCTCGCTCAAAAAGGATATATTATTGCCTGTGTTGACGGGCGCGGTACCGGTTTTAAGGGTGCCAAGTTTAAAAAAATGACTTATAAAGAATTGGGGAAATACGAAATTGAAGACCAAATAGAAGCTGCTAAAGAATTGTCAAAACGCAATTATATTGACGAAAACAGCATAGGAATCTGGGGTTGGAGTTTCGGTGGATACATGTCGTCATTAGCCATTACCAAGGGTGCTGATGTATTTAAAATGGCCATTGCCGTAGCACCGGTTACTTCTTGGCGATTTTACGACACCGTGTATACAGAAAGGTATATGCAAACCCCACAAGAAAATGCCAGTGGTTATGATGATAATTCGCCCATCAATCACGTTGAAAAATTAAAAGGCGCTTATTTACTGATACATGGCACCGGCGATGATAATGTACACGTACAAAATACGATGCGTATGATTAACGCGTTGGTGGCTGCAAATAAACAATTTGATTTATTTGTATATCCTGATAGGACGCACGGAATTTACAAAGGCAAAAATACACGCTTACACCTTTATAAAAAAATGACTACTTTTATCGACAACAACTTGGGTAATCGGGTCAATACATTGACTACTGCCAAAGAAATGAAACATTAATTTAACCCTACTATTTTATGTCAAGCACAACACTTAAACAACCGCATCAAAGAGAACTATTTGGGCACCCTATGGGGCTATATGTATTATTTTTTACAGAAATGTGGGAGCGTTTTTCTTATTACGGAATGCGAGCCATACTCACTCTCTATATGGTAGCGAGAACTGCTGATGAAAATCCGGGATTAGGTTGGGATAACACCAGGGCATTGGCATTATACGGATGGTATACCATGTTGGTTTATGTAGCTTCTATTCCGGGTGGGATTATTGCCGATAAAATTATCGGGCAAAAAAAATCGGTTATGCTTGGAGGTTGGCTGTTAGTTGCCGGACACGGAACGCTATCCATAAAACAAGATTGGGCTTTTTATTTAGGACTCTTATTAATTATTTTAGGCGTTGGCATGCTAAAACCAAATATTTCTACACTGGTTGGAGGCCTCTATCAAAAAGGAGACGAGAGAAGAGACAAAGGCTTTTCAATTTTTTATATCGGTATTAACGTAGGTGCTGCATTAGCCTCTTTAGTTGTAGGTTTTGTAGCTAAAGAATGGGGATGGCATGCAGGATTCGGATTGGCAGCCATCGGAATGGTATTCGGGCAATTAGTGTATTTATGGGGGCAAAAATTTATCAAACATGTTGGAAATAACCCAAAAGAAGTGATTAAATCAGATAATGATAGCATTTCTATCGGTGAAATCTTAAAAAGAAATTTTACTACCCAAAAAACACTGGTTATAATGTTAATTTTTGCGGCCATATCTATAATCTTACCCTTGACACTTTTTGAAAAAGAACGAGCTGCATACATTGCTTTTTTCTTATTTCTAACCTTAATTATTGGCTCTCTTATTACCATTTATAACGACCTTAACGGAAAAGTCGAAAAAGACAGGTATATTGTATTGTTACTTTCGTTTATTATCGTAATTGTCTTTTGGGGTGCTTTTGAACAAGCCGGAGGCTTAATGAATTTATATGCACAAAATAAGACAGATAGAGTATTTATGGGTTATGAAATACCTGCTGCCGTTTTTCAATTCTTCAATCCCTTTTATATTTTAATCCTCGCAGTACCCATCGCCAATTTTTGGATATGGAGAAAACACAAAGGCAAAGAAGCTTCTTCACTCTTTAAAATGGCCAATGGTGTCATTATTATGGGCTTGGGGTTTGTCTTTATGGTTTTTGCCTCTATGCAATATGAAGCCCTTGGAAAATCTGCTATGTACTGGTTAATATTAGCTTATTTATTGCATACTATCGGTGAATTATGTGCCTCTCCTGTGGTGCTTTCTTTTGTTACCAAATTGGCACCTGCAAAATACGGAGCCCTAATGATGGGCGTTTATTTTGCTTCTACCGGATTGGGAAATAAAGTCGCCGGAATTATTGGAGAATCAGCTGAAAAAGCAGGTGAAATAAACGTATTCTTAGGAATAACCATTACTTGCGTAATTTTCGGAATATTAGTGTTACTACTTCTTAAACCCCTAAAACGATTAACACATGGTGCCGAAGACAATGAACACAAAATGACAGATGATGACAATGAAGGCTTTGAACTAGCAGACAACAACTAAAAATTTTATAAAACCTTATATGCCAACAT
>DRQI01000004.1 GCA_011330545.1 Flavobacteriia bacterium | reverse complement strand
GGTTACCCATACTTCAATTTGGGTTACATATTTTGAACTATTGATTAAAGGAAATTGTTTGAGCGCATCGTTGAAATCATTCCTAAACCGTTGTGATAAAAAGAAGTGCCTGTTGTCATCATAGTCACTTGCCTTTAGGTTAAATTCTGTAATGGTGGCACCACCTTGAGCCGCTACTGAACGCGTTTGCGAGTTTTGTTTTGCAAACACACCCGTAACCGTAGTTTTGCCAAATTGCAATTGTGTTTTTACGCCGAATAGGTTTTGGGCTCCTGAAATTAGGGAGCTCTGTATAGGCATACTTACATTTCCGACTTCAATTTTTCTGATAATATCATCTTCGGTAGGGGTATATTCTAATTTTACTTGATTTTGGAAATTAAATGTTGATTGGGTATCAAAATTAATATTGACCCGAAGCCTTTTTCCTACTTTTGCGTTTAAACTGGCACTGATTTCTTGGTCGAAATCAAAGGTGGTACTTTGCCTATTTCGTTCTGATAATTGAGGGTTTTCAACTTTTTGAAACAAAATTCCCATTTTTACCAATACGGTACCTTGTGGGTTGACTTCAATAGAATTTCCACCAAAAATATTTTCAAAAAAACTGGAATTCACATAGTATTTTGGCAATAGGTTTTTTTGTGCATCGGCAGCATTTTTCTTTTTGCCGCCTACGGCACTCAATTTTTCTTTAAAATAACTCAACATATCGCGTTTTAAACGATATTCTTCGTACTCTTTTTGAGTCATGTAAAAGGGGTGTTTGATATAGTAATCACCCACTTTTTCTACAAACATATACCGTTTGCTTTCTGCATCGTAAATTACTTCAAAGTTTGAGAGGTCATTTAAAAACAGGCTTCCCCGCTGATGGCTTTTAAAGTCATAGGGTAATTTTGTTACCGTATCAATTTTGGTAGTGTCTATTTGTTTGGCTACGGAAATATCGGTAACCGTGTCTTTTTTTTGTGGAGACGAAGGAGGTATTTGAGCAAATAATAGGGTAGGTGCAAAAACGAAAATAAATGCTATTAAATAATATGTTGTTGACGCTTTACTATTCAATTTTTACAAGTTTTTAAGTGCTTGCTTAATAATATTTTCGAGAGTGATATCAGGGGTCTCTTGAATAATTTTTTGTACCAACCTATCGACCTGTTTACGCGAAAAACCAAGAACTTCTAATGCAGATAACGCTTCTTCTCTAATAGTATTGTTAGAGGGTATCGAATCTTCAGCCAATTGGTAGGTTTTCAAGATTTTGTCTCTTAGGTCAATAATAACGCGTTGTGCGGTTTTGGCTCCGATTCCTTTTACAGATTGTATGGTAGCTACGTCTTCCGAGGCGATAGCTTGCTGAATTTGCTCAGGGGTCATTGATGAAAGCATCGTTCTGGCAATACTGGTGCCAACCCCGGATACTGAGATTAACAGTTTAAAAATTTCGCGTTCTATCCTGTCAAAAAAACCAAATAATGTATGCGAATCTTCTTTGATTGAAAGGTAGGTAAATAGCTTTACCGCTTCAATGTCAGGAATTTTGGAATACGTGTTTAGCGAAATGTGTAGAAAATAACCAATGCCATTACATTCAATAATAGTATATGTAGGGTTCTTTTCAACTAATTTTCCTCTTATATGGGTTATCATTTATTAATAAATTTAATTGTCAACACTACTTATCGCGATTCACAAAAATGCACACAGTATTGACATGTATAAGAGTAGTTTTATATCATATATTTTAATTGTTAAAATTTTAATAGAGTACAAATAAACAAATTTTAATTAAATTTTAGCCTTTTCTTGTGCATCAATTACAGCAATAGCAGCCATATTTACCATTTCGTCTACACTGGCCCCCAATTGTAAAATATGTGCCGGCTTTTTCATCCCTAGCATTATTGGCCCTATTGATTCTGCATTGTACAACTCTTTCATTAATTTATAGGTGATATTAGCTGCATCAAGATTCGGAAAAATCAGCACATTTACTTTTTTATTTACCAATTTAGAAAAGGGAAACTCTTTTTTTAAGAGTTCTGGATTTAAGGCAAAATCTGCTTGCAATTCGCCGTCAATAGTTACATTTGGATACATGCGATGGGTGTATTCAATAGCTTCGGAAATTTTAGTGGCATTTTCTGAATTGGAAGCTCCAAAATTAGAATACGAAAGCATTGCAATATTGGGCTTGATATTAAACATTCTTGCCAGTGATGCGGTTAATTGCGATATTTTAGCCAATTGTTTTGCCGTAGGGTTAATATTTATGGTAGTATCTGCCAAAAACATCGGCCCTCTTTTGGTCAGCATCAAATTGGTAGCGGCAATTCTGGTAACGCCTTTTGCCATGCCAATCAATTCGAAAATAGGTTTGACAACTGCCGAATAATTACGTGTATACCCGGTAATTAAAGCATCGGCTTCTCCTTCATTAACCATCATAGAGGCAAAATAATTACGTTCGCGCATCCATTTTTGGGCGTCTAATAATTTAATGCCTTTTCGTTGGCGGGCTTTCCAGTATTTTTCGGCAAAACGATATCTTCTTTCTTTTTCTTCAGGAGTTTTGGGGTCAATAATGGGTACGTCTGCATTAAAACCAATTTCTTCTTTTAATTCTAAAATAATCTCTTTATTTCCTAATAATATAGGGAAACCGATACGTTCGTCGTGTACTATTTGTGCTGCTTTTAATACATCTAAATGGTCGGCTTCAGCAAAAATAACGCTCTTCGGATTATTTCTAGCCCGGTCATGCAACAACCTGATTACTTTACTCTCAGTACCCAACCGTTCCATTAGTTCATCTCTGTATTTGTCCCAATCGGTAATAGGGGCTGTGGCAACACCTGAGTCCATAGCAGCTTTGGCAATTGCCGGTGGAATTTCATAAATGAGGCGTGGGTCGAAAGGTTTCGGAATGATATACTCTTTACCGAAGGTAAGGTTTACCTGATCATAAACAATATTTACTTGTTCGGGCACCGGGGTTTTTGCCAGATTTGCCAAAGCATGTACAGCGGCTAATTTCATAGCCTCATTTATTTTGGTAGCCCGTACGTCTAAGGCGCCTCTAAAAATAAAAGGAAAACCGAGTACATTATTTACTTGATTAGGATGGTCTGACCTTCCTGTGGCCATAATGATATCATCTCTGGTATTCACGGCTAGTTGGTATTCAATTTCGGGATCAGGGTTGGCCATGGCAAAAACAATAGGGTTGTTGGCCATAGATTTTATCATTGACGGAGTGACAATGCCTCCTTTGGATAAGCCCATAAAAACATCGGCACCTTTCATGGCTTCTTCTAAAGTATGAATATCTCTAGCAGTAGCAAATTCTTTTTTTTGCGGTGAAAGGCTCTTGCGGTCTTTACGGATGACGCCTTTACTGTCTAACATGACAATATTCTTAGGATTGGCGCCAATTTTAATATAAAGCCGCGTGCATGAAATAGCGGCAGCACCGGCACCACTTACTACAATTTGCACCTTTGAAATATCTTTTTTTGCCACCTCACAAGCATTTTTTAATGCTGCTGCAGAAATGATGGCTGTACCGTGTTGGTCGTCATGCATTACCGGAATGTCTAATTCTTCTTTTAACCTTCGCTCTATTTCAAAGGCTTCGGGGGCTTTGATATCTTCTAAATTAATACCGCCGAAAGTGGGGGCAATAGCTTTGACAGTTTCTACAAATTTATCTACATCGGTGGCGTCTACTTCTATATCAAAAACATCGATATCGGCAAAAATTTTAAATAGCAATCCTTTACCTTCCATTACGGGTTTTGAAGCTAAAGGCCCAATATTGCCAAGCCCTAGTACTGCTGTTCCGTTTGAAATTACGGCAACTAAATTTCCTTTAGAGGTATATTTATATACATCTTTATTATTGTTGGCAATTTCTAAACAGGGTACGGCAACACCCGGTGAATAGGCCAGTGATAAATCGCGTTGCGAGGCGTATTTTTTGGTAGGTATTACCTCTATTTTGCCGGGTTTAGGTTTTGAATGGTAATTTAATGCTGCCCGTTTTTGTTTGCGATTGCTCATGCAAAATAATTTAGAGTTGAGCCCACAAAGATATAAAGGGTTTCTATAATAGGGTAGTTAATCTTTCAAAAACTCAATATTTCTTTTCAATCCGTTAAATTTGGTACGTTTTACGGCAGATTTCTTGAATATATTTTGAAAGATATCTTGGGTAATTTCTTCCCAATCTTTTTTTGTCATGCTCAGCAAATCGGGATGTGGATGGAATAGGGGTTCGTTGTGTGGTTTTGAAAATCGATTCCAAGGGCATACATCTTGGCAAATGTCACAACCGAACATCCAATCTTCAAATTGCCCCTTCACGGCAGTAGGGATTTCATTTTTTAATTCTATGGTGAAATAAGAAATGCATTTGCTGCCATCAACAATATGCGATTCTACAATGGCTTGTGTTGGGCAAGCATCGATACAGGCGGTACATGAGCCACAGTGGTCTGTAGTTGGCTGGTCATAGTTGAGTTCTATATCGAGAATCAATTCGGCAATAAAATAAAAAGAGCCTACTTGCCGGGTGATTAAATTACTGTGTTTGCCAATCCAGCCCAGTCCGCTTTTTGCCGCCCATGCTTTGTCAAGTACGGGAGCAGAATCTACAAAAGCCCTGCCGTGTACTTCGCCAATTTTTTCGGTAATAAAATGCAGCAATTTTTTCAGTTTATCTTTAATAACAAAATGATAGTCGGTACCATAGGCGTATTTTGACAGTTTATAGCTATGAGATTTTTGTTGTTGGCTTGGATAATAATTATATAATAATGAAATGACAGATTTAGAACCTTCTACCAGTTTTGTTGGATCTAGGCGCTTGTCGAAATGATTTTCCATATAATGCATTTGGCCATGCATATTGTTTTTGAGCCAATTTTCCAATCGGGGAGCTTCTTCTTCTAAGAATGCTGCCTTAGAGATGCCACACGACAAAAAACCGAGGCGTTTGGCTTCGGTTTTGATGAGGTGTGTATGTTTTTGGGTTGCATTCATATTGACATGCTGAGTCATTTGAAGCGTATCATATTTTTATAAGATGCTAGATTAAATTCGGGTGTTTCATTTTAGTTTAAAACAATCCACCTTGAATACTCCCTTTCGTTTTACCTAAGTGTTTATAAGCCAATTCAGTAACTTCCCTTCCTCTAGGAGTTCGCATGATAAATCCTTGTTGTATTAAAAACGGCTCATATACTTCTTCAATGGTCTCGGCACTTTCGCTTACGGCGGTAGCTAAGGTAGTAATCCCAACAGGGCCACCTTTAAATTTATCTATGATGGTAGCAAGTATTTTATTATCCATTTCATCTAAGCCGTAGGCATCTACATTCAATGCTTTTAGGGCAAATTTAGCAATCGTTATATCAATACTGCCGGTTCCTTTAATTTGTGCAAAATCGCGTACCCTGCGCAATAAAGCATTGGTAATTCTAGGGGTTCCCCTACTGCGGCCGGCAATTTCAATGGCGGCTTCCATAGAAATAGGTACTTTTAATATTTGTGCACTTCGCTGCACAATAGTGGTTAATAAGTCGGTCTTGTAATATTCTAGCCGGCTGTTGATGCCAAAACGGGCACGCATCGGTGCAGTGAGCAAGCCAGACCGGGTGGTAGCACCTACTAATGTAAAAGGCTCTAAATTTATCTGTACCGTTCTGGCATTGGGCCCCGATTCTATCATAATATCTATCTTATAATCTTCCATAGCCGAGTAGAGGTATTCTTCAACAATGGGGCTCAGCCTGTGAATTTCATCAATAAATAACACGTCGCGCTCGCTTAAGTTGGTCAATAGGCCTGCCAAATCGCCGGGTTTATCCAATACCGGGCCGGAGGTAACTTTGATGTTGGCATTTAATTCGTGGGCTAAAATATAAGCGAGAGTGGTTTTGCCCAAGCCGGGAGGGCCGTGAAATAGTGTATGGTCTAAGGCTTCGTCACGCTGATTGGCTGCTTGTACAAATATTTTAAGGTTTTCTAATATTTGTTCTTGCCCTGTAAAATCATCAAATTGTAAGGGGCGTAATTTTTTTTCAATATCTAATTCCTCATTAGAGAGATAGTCGCTTGATGGGTTTAGATTTTCATTCATAATAGCAAAGATATGCTAAAAAAGAAAAGAGAGCCTTCTAAAATTATATTTTGATACTCAACCTTGTATAAATAATGAGTTCAACGCTAAATTTTGATTTCGGTTTGAAAAACAAACGGGTTAAAAGAGGCTTCTTCAAATGTTTTTTTGGCCCTGTCAGCTTCCAGTCGTGTTTTATAAGATCCTACCCAAACTTTCCATTCGGGAGAAAAAAATCGAATTTCTATGGGTGTGTCAGGAAACGCTTCTAAAAATTTATCACGGACTTTATAGGCTGCTCGTTCGTTGCCATAAAACAATTGAATCTTATAACCTTTTACTTTTTTAGTACGTTTATTGTACGCCTTTTTTTTAGAGATAATCTGTTTTATTTTATCACTACTATGAATGCGTACAACACCTTCGTTTTGTGCTATTAGTTTTGTTGAACAAAATAGGCTAATCACCGTAACTATAAAGGTATATTTAAGTAATAATGTTTTCATTAGAGATTAAAATTTCGACAAATTTAAAATTTTGTTTTGAGCTTTGCCTGCCATATTGTTATTTAGAATGAATATAAATTACATTTAACATTATTTTTACATTTTGCTTCTATTATAATAATAGTATTTTTGTCAAATCTTTTTTGGAAAGTAAGCCCAATATATTGATGGTTTATTTTTTAAATAGAAAAAACCGTACCAAACAGGACAGATAATATACTTTATAATATGAAAAGTGTACTTCAACACACCAAAATCCAACGATTCATCCTATCAAGTCTTTCATTCATTTTACTTTTTACAGTGCATTTATCCGCTCAAAACGGTGATGCTAAAAAAGGCAAAGGTATATTTAATGCCAATTGTGCTGCTTGTCATAAATTAGATAAAAAGCTAATTGGCCCTGCTTTAGAGGGTATTAGTGAAAAGCGGACTAAGGAATGGCTGCATGCTTGGATTAAAGACAACAATGCCTTACGAGCCAGCGGAGATGCCGATGCCATTGCCATTTATGAAGAGTTCAACAAAATGCCAATGACGCCATTTCCACAGTTATCAGACCAAGATATTGATGATATTCTAGCCTATACTGATAATAAGCCTGAAGCCAAGCCACAAAGTGGTGGTGGGGCATCAAGTGCTGCTGCTTTAGGGATAGATTCACTACAAGTGGTAAAAGGAAAAAAAATATTCAACGCCAATTGTGCTGCCTGTCATAAATTAGACGGCAAACTCATCGGCCCTGCCTTAAGAAATGTTGCTGACAGAAGAACAGCAGATTGGTTAAAGGCATGGATTAAAGATAACAATGCATTCAGAGCCAGTGGAGATGCTGATGCGATTGCTGTTTATGAAGAGAATAATAAAATGCCGATGACGGCATTCCCACAGTTATCCGATGAAGATATAAAAGCTATTATCGCATTTACATCACATGAAGATATTTTAACTGCAAAAGCACCTACGGTTGCCGGTGGAGGGGAAGGAAACGACGGAATCGCCACTCCGAAAGAATCAACTTCTTGGATGACCTAT
This sequence comes from Flavobacteriia bacterium, assembly GCA_011330545.1. Taxonomy (GTDB): domain Bacteria; phylum Bacteroidota; class Bacteroidia; order Flavobacteriales; family Flavobacteriaceae; genus Aureibaculum. Next base: position 2,977 of record DRQI01000004.1, on the reverse strand, counting down.
ATAGTATTGGTGGTAATTTTATTACTAGTACTTTGGGTATATTTAGGAAGTAAAAATGAATTCTTAAAATTGGTGACGACCATTGCCTTATTATTAGGTGCCGGTTATGCCGGTTATGCATGGATGATGAGTATTGGTGTAGACCAAGGGTATAAACCTATTCAACCCATTGCTTTTTCACATAAAATACATGCCGGCGATAATAAAATCGATTGCCAGTATTGCCATTCAAATGCAAAACACAGTAAATTATCAGGAATACCTTCGGTTAATGTATGTATGAATTGCCATAAGAGTATTTCAGAATATAACGGGCCTGTTACTTCAGAAAAAGACAAAGCCTTTTACGATGGTGAAATACAAAAAATTTATAAAGCCATCGGTTGGGATTCAGAGAAATTGGCATATATAGAAGGCTATAAGCAAAAACCCATTCAATGGAAACGAATTCATAACCTACCCGATTTTGCATATTATAACCATTCACAGCATGTTACGGTAGCAGGGCTTAAATGCCAAACCTGTCATGGCCCGGTTGAAGAAATGGATGAAGTGTACCAATATTCTGAATTGACAATGGGTTGGTGTTTGGATTGTCATAAGAAAACAGACCTTAAATTAGAAAGTAATGAGTATTACACTAAAATTCATGAAGAGTTGTCAAAAAAATATGGTGTAGAAAAAGCGACTGTTGCCGAAATGGGAGGTAGAGAATGTGGTAAATGCCACTATTAAATGTGATTAAAAAATAGAAAAATTAAAAGATTAAAAATTGCAAATACTCAATTTTTAAATCTTTAAATCATTAAATAAAATTTATAAATGGCATCAAACAAGAAATACTGGAAAAGTGTTGAAGAGCTGAACGAAGAGAGCTCTATTGTTGAAAAGCTAAAACAAAACGAATTTGTTGAAGAACTTCCAACAGATCAATTTCTTGGAGATAAAGAAGCGTTAGGGTCTTCTGCTACATCGCGTAGAGACTTTTTAAAATATGTTGGATTTACTACTGCTGCAGCGTCATTGGCTGCTTGTGAAGGGCCGGTTATTAAATCGATTCCCTATGTAGTAAAACCTGATGATGTAACTCCGGGAGTAGCCGATTATTACGCTACTTCAATTGCTGACGGCTCAGATTTTGCCAATATATTGGTAAAAGTACGCGAAGGGCGCCCTATTAAGATAGAACCTAATACCTTGGCCAAAACCAATGGTACCACCAATGCAAGGGTACAAGCCTCGGTACTTTCTTTATACGATAACAATCGTTTAAAAGGCCCAAAGGCAAATGGCAAGGCTGTAACTTGGGGTGTTTTTGACAAAGAAATAACAGCAACACTTAATGAGATCAAAGCTGCTAATAAAGCCATTGTCTTTTTAACCGGTACACATGCCAGCCCGTCTACTCAAAAATTAATTCAAGATTTTACGGCACTATATGGCAACGTAGAACATGTTGCTTATGATGCAGTATCAGAATCAGGAGCCTTAGATGCTTTTGAAAGCCTATATGGCGAGAGAGCCTTACCCGATTATGATTTGAGCAAAGCAAATGTAATTGTTTCTATTGGGGCAGATTTCTTAGCCGATTGGCAAGGTGGCGGATACGAAGTAGGATATGCCAAAGGGCGTATTCCTAAAAACGGTAAAATGTCACGCCACGTACAGTTTGAGTCAAACATGACTTTGACCGGCGCGAATGCTGACAAGCGTTATATGGTAACCCCATCAGAACAAGTTTCTGTATTGTTGAGCATCTATAAAGGATTGACAGGGGTAGGCACTTCTAAAGCCACTTCAGCAGATGAAGGCGTTAAAAAAGTAATCAAAGAATTAAAAGCCGCCGGTAGTAAAGGCGTAGTAGTCACCGGTATTCAAGATAAAAATGCACAATTAATAGCATTGGCAATCAACAATGCATTGCAAAGTGCTGTAGTAAATGCTGAGGCTCCTAAATATGTAAGGAGTGGCAGTAATGAAAAAGTTTTACAATTACTGGCAGATATGAAAGCCGGTAAAGTAGGGGCTTTAATTACCTATAATACAAACCCTGCATATACCTTAGCAGGTTTTGAAGATGCGTTGAAAAATGTAAAATTGAGTGTGGCTTTTGCCATGAGTGAAGACGAAACGGCATCTGTATCACAATATGTTGGGGCAATACCGCATTATTTAGAATCTTGGGGAGATGTTCAGATTAAAAAAGGACATTACGGATTGGTACAACCTACCATACAACCCTTATTTGACACACGTCAATTTCAAGATACCTTATTAAAATGGATTGGTGCGAGCCAATCTTATTACGATTATGTAAAAACTTATTGGAAGAATGCTATTTTAGGAGGAACATCATGGAACCAAGCCCTTCACGATGGCATTACCCTTAAAAAAACTGCTGTGGCAGATACCGCTCCTGCGGATGAAATTACCGAAAATAAAATTAATTACAATACTGTGGCAGCGGCCTTATTGGCATCGGCAAAACCTGCTGATCTTGAACTGTCATTATATACAAAAGTAAGTTTGGGAAATGGCCAACAGGCAAACAATCCTTGGCTACAAGAGTTACCAGACCCCATTACCAGGACTACTTGGGATAATTATTTGGTAATTTCGAGAGTAGATGCCGAGAAATATGGATTGATAAATGAAACGGTAGCTAACGGAGCCTTGAATGGCGATAAAGCAAATGTAACCGTAAACGGGATTACTGTTGAAAATGTGCCGGTTTATATTCAACCAGGCCAAGCCCCGGGAAGTGTTGGCCTAGCATTGGGATATGGCAGGACAAAAGGCGTAAACGAAAATATGGTAGTAGGAGTAAATGCATATCCTTTGTATCAAAACTTTGCCAATCACCAAGCAGTTAGTATTCAAAAAGTAGCCGGAGTTCACAAATTTGCCTGTGTGCAATTGCACCATACCATAATGGGTAGGGAAGATGAAATTTTAAAAGAAACTACTTTAGCAGATT
>DRQI01000003.1 GCA_011330545.1 Flavobacteriia bacterium | reverse complement strand
TTTTTAAACATCCTTACACAAAAATAGAATTTATAGAAAAAGATTTGGGAGTTTCAAGAATTACCGCATCAAAATATTTGAACCAATTGGCGAAAGATGGTTTATTGAGAAAAGAAAAATTAGGAACGGGAAATTATTATATAAATGAGAAGTTAATTGAAATATTAAAGAAACAATAACTATGGAAACGCCGGTAACCGTTGCACAAAACTTTAAAAAATATAAATAATCAAAGTAAAAGCGCTTATTTTCCCACAAAGGTATCGCGATGCTGCCGAGTTTTGAAAAGCGGCACTTAATTAACAAGGTTATAGTTGGGTTTGCAATAGGGCGATAAATAAATTAACTAAAAATGTTTAGAGACAATAAACAATTAAGAGGGTTGATGATTTCAGTTATAGGAATGCTTTTTACCATGATAGGGATGGTCTTGCTGGCCATAAAAAGTGCAACGGCATTGTACCTGTCTTTTACGCTGTTAGGCGCCCTTTTTGCCACCGTAGGAGTGGTTGTATTGATTAGAGACAATATGAAAAAATAATAGCTATATATACTTTATCACAGCACCGGTTTGAATGTTTTTAGTTGTGAGAACTAACAGTTTTAACCCAGCTTCTCAATACAATTTTACAAAAAACAAACTGTGGTTTATCTCTGTAAAATCACACAAGCAGAACAGATATTCAAATAGCCATAAAGCCTTAATCTTAACGCTAGCCGATAGGATACTATTTTTACCAAAGTTTTGTAATTCAGGTTAAATAAAGAAGTTCCAAACCAATCCAAACCGGACTACAAAATCGCGATACGGATAGTTAGGAGCCGCATAATAATTAGGGTTTTTTGAAAAAGAAGAATTAAAATGTTCGGCTTTAAGGTACAAACGCGTACGTTGTATTTGGGCATTGATAAAAAAGTCAAGAACAGGATAGTTTCCTATTTTTTGTGCGTTTTGTAGCGTAAATTCCCCCAGCAACGGGTTGTAGCCATTGGCAAAATATTCAGAAAAATAGGTAAAAGTAATACCCGCCTGTAAATACATAGGGTCACCCTTAAATAGATGGTCAGAAAAATACAAAGTATTTCTGGTAACAAATTCAGGTACTCTAAATACCGAGCCGCCTTGTGCTACATTTTGATACATGATGGTATTGTTAAGCGCAAATTTACCCGCTCTAAACTCTTTAGAAACTTTCACTTTGAGGTAGCTGACAGTTTTGCCAAACTGCTCAGGTAACGGTTGTGGCCTTGTAGCCGTAGTATCACTAAAATAAGTAAAATTATCAATTTGGGTAATTTGTACCGAAGCATTCAATAATTTTCGGGAAGTGAGGTCGAATAATAAACTTCTGGTGCGTTCATTCTTTAAATTGTTAAACCAGTTATAACTCACATAATCACTTTGGTGTAATAAAAAATTAAGATTCGGAGATTTGCTATTGGTTAAAAAAGTCCCTTTAAAAGTAAACAGGCTATCCTGTTTGTAGGAAGCGGTGGCTTTTACATAATTGCCATTAAAATCTCCTGTTAACAACGTAGCAACCTCTGCGTCAACAGCAAATTTTTTATACGTTGTTTTCCACTCTCCGCCAATAGAAGAAGTAGTTCCGTTAAGGCCCGAAGGAATGGTTTGATTGTTGATAACCGTAACGCTTTTATACCCGTATTGATAATCAAAATAGTTGGCTTTAAAAATAAGTTCGCCTAAAACAATCGGCGATTTCAACGCTAAAAATACTTGATTGTCGGTTGTTAAATACGATAATTTATCATCTACTTTGGTAGAAAAACTGGGGCCTAATTGTGTATTGGCAGTAGCTTGTTCATAATCGTAATGCTTGCGTTCATAATTTAAAATATGCCCGATTTTAAGATAACTTTTAGTATGGTTTAAAGAATCTTTTCGATGCCATATCTTATAATCATGTTCGAGATAATATCGGTTGCCACGTAAGATATTTTTTGCATCGTTAAAATTAGTTTCAAGCCGTGCCCTATCAGAAAAATTAGGGTCATTACTTTCAAAATCAATAATAGATCCCGGTGTCAACCCGCCATTTTCATCATTTGACAAATCTTGAGCTACAATATGGCTGCGTAAAGTATACCGGTCATTTTTAGTACGATAACTAAAAGTAAACCGCAAATTGCCATGGCTGCTCAATGAATTGATGTATTTTCCCAATGAGCGCATTCCTTTATAAGCCAATGAAATATTATGCCTTCTGGTAGTATTAAAAGTAAACAGAGCATCTAATACTTGCCCTTGCTCAAGGCCGGTTCTGTAAAATAACTCGGTAGTAGGGGTAGGCACATGGTAGTAATAAACATCTTCAAGCTCATAATAATTGTAGTGTTTGGCAGTGGCGCCCATCTTAGGAAATAGTGAAACATCAGAAAAAGTATAGCCCAATTTATTAAAAGTTTGCCCTTGATTGTGAAAAGGCAATAATTCAAAATTATCTTTTCGCAAATAATTAAAAAGATAGTCTTTTTGTATCGTTAAGGTAGTGTCTATATATGTGGTATCACGTTGGTGAGAAATGATTTTATAATCGGTATAATGGGTTTTGCCGCTTAAAGTAACTTTTATTTCTTTGCCGAATTTTGTAGAATCAGCTTGGTTTCGCTGAAGTCCGTTGCCAACACTTCTCAAATCGCGAATAGGTTTTTTAGGCGTCGTTTGAGCTTGTGTGGCCATAACACAACATAAGAATAATAAGATGCAGTATTTTTGTAACATTGAAAAATAATTGGAGGTAAAGGTAAACTTTTTGATTGAAAACAGTTTGCTAAAATTTTGTTATAAAACAACCGAATAAATGGTTATTTTTGGATGATGTTATGCCATAACTTTTCAGGATTTGAATTAGAAGCCGGTACAGATGAAGCCGGTAGGGGGTGCCTTGCCGGGCCGGTAGTAGCAGCGGCCGTTATATTGCCCAAAGGATTTGAACATAGCTTGTTAAACGATTCTAAAAAACTATCAGAAAAACAACGCTTTTCCCTGAAACCTTTTATTGAAGAACACGCCACCTCATTTTCGGTGTCGTTTGTTTGGCAAGAAGAGATAGATAAAATTAATATCTTACAGAGTTCTATATTGGCGATGCACCAATCAATAGCACAATTGTCAGTAGTGCCCCAATTTATTATCGTTGACGGCAATAAATTTCATAACTACAAATCTATTCCTCACCAAACCATTGTAAAAGGAGACGGTAAATATATGAGTATTGCTGCCGCTTCAGTGTTGGCAAAAACATACCGCGATGCCTATATGGAAAAAATACATAGCGACTTTCCTGAATATAATTGGAAACAAAACAAAGGGTATCCCACCAAACAGCACCGTGAAATGATACAAAAAATAGGAATCACTAAATACCATCGAAAATCGTTTAAGTTATTGCCCAGTCAGCTAACGCTAGATTTTTAAGATAACTACTGTTTTCACACAGGGCATTCCATTTTAAACCCAGCTTATGCAATAGAGTTACGTTATGAGTTAGGAAAGCGCAATAAAATAGGGTGTTTTACTAAATTAAGCGTAGCACCGCTACGGTTAATTTTGAAAACGCAGTGAAACGACCTATTTTGCAGTGATTTCTGAACGGAATAGGAAGTCTATTGCATAA
>DRQI01000002.1 GCA_011330545.1 Flavobacteriia bacterium | reverse complement strand
GTACGGTAAATTTAAAGGCCATATTAAGATTGGATATAAAGAAGGCGTTTGGCTAAAATGGTTTATCGGTTCTTATCTCGGTTTCGTGTTTCTATTTGCCCTTTATATTTTTTTAGTACGATTCAATATCATGTCTTATGAATACGATTATTTTATCGATGCCGGAATCGTATTTTTTATCGCCATGCTAGCCTATTTTGGTTTCGTGCAACCCGATGTGTTTAGCGGAAAAAAAACAATTAGTCAGGTAATTCCTTTTGTTAAGTATAAAAAAACCGGACTTTCAAAAGCACTGTCATTAGATTTAAAGGAAAATTTATTGCAAATCATGGAAAATGACAAACCCTACCTCGATAATGATTTGAGATTGGATAACTTGGCTGAATTATTAAAAGTTTCAAGAAACCAAACCTCTCAGATTATTAACGAGCATTTTAACTTATCTTTTTTTGATTTTATCAATAAATACAGGGTCGAAGAGGCTATTATACTCTTAAGCAATCCGGTTGACGAAGACATAAACATTACACAAATTGCCTATAGTGCCGGATTTAACAATAGGGCATCTTTTTATAAAGCATTTAAAAAGTTTACAAATAAAACTCCCTCTTATTTTTTAAAACATCAATTGGTATCTTAATGTGATACGCTTACAAATCAAATATGGGTAAAAGGAGAATGCAGCCCCTTCATAAATTTTGTCTCTCTTTATAAGATTACTTGTCTCTCTTTTCATGCAGAGACAGTTGTAAGGCCATAACTACTTTCCTTTGTTCTTAAGAATGCTGAACAATAAAAGTTTTTGGAATTACCTTTCCTTACAATTAAAGAATAAAGATCCATTAAACTTTGTTTTCAATAACAGGAAATTATTTGAATTATTAGTTTCTCCAGAGCTTTTTTGTTTGGCATTTCTTTTAAACTATTTATTAACTCAAATAATTAATTTATGAAGTGTAAATTTTACAATTTATGTTTCTTTTTTGTAATGTTTAGCAGTTTACTGTTGCATGCGCAATTGAGAACAATTACGGGTACGGTTACTGACGAATCAGGGCCATTACCCGGGGTAAGCGTAATTATTAAAGGTACTACCACCGGAACAGAAACCGATTTTGACGGTAAATATTCTATCAAGGCAACTACCGGAGATATCCTGGTATTTAGCTTTGTAGGAATGACATCGCAAGAAAAAACCATCGGCGTCTCCAATACCATAAATGTTGTGTTAACAGCCGATAACATATTGAATGAGGTAGTTGTTATTGCCTACGGCCAACAGAGCAGGAAAAAACTCGTACAGAGTGTATCTACCATCAGTAATGACAATATAAAAGATATCCCGGCGGTTTCTCCTCAAGAATTATTACAAGGCCAAGCATCTGGGGTTCAAGTAGTCAACTCATCAGGTATTCTCGGGGCTTCACCGGTTATAAAAATCAGAGGAGTAGCTTCAATTTCTTCAGGAGGGCGGCCATTAATTGTTGTCGATGGTATTCCGTTAAACGATGCCGTGGTTACCGGAGGGCAAGGCGGGCAAGGATTGAATCCGTTGTCAGATATCAATCCGAATGATATTGAATCTATTTCGGTATTAAAAGATGCTGCCGCTACCGCCGTATACGGTTCTAGAGGCTCTAACGGAGTGGTATTAATCTCGACAAAACAAGGAAAGAAAAATGAAAAAACAAATATCAGCCTTAATATTTCTACCGCATGGTCAGAAAGTACAGATACTTTTGATATGATGAATGCCGATGAATTTAGAAATTATTTGGCAGAAGTAGGTTTTGGCGGTGGAGACCCTAACAGCTTTCCACAAGGCTCTTTTGATTGGGTGCCTAATGTCATAAGAACAGGTTTCTCTCAAGACCTAAACCTCAATGTTTCAGGAGGTGGTGAAAAAACAACATTTTTTATCGGTGCCACCTATAAAGATCAAGAAGGCTTTATCATCGGTAATAATTTAAGCCGTATTGGAGTGAGATTGAACGTAACCCACGATGCCAATGATTGGTTACGTTTTGGTGTAAATTTAGGCGTTACCGAAAATAAAAATGACAGGGTAGGTTCATCAAACTCAACTTTTGCACCCTTAACCACAGCATTTTTACAACGCCCGTGGGTTGAACCCAGAGATGAAAACGGCAATTTTACAAATACCGGTTTTTTGGCAAATGTAATTGCTATCGAAGCCTTAAATATAAACGATGCCAATACTTTTAGGGTGGTAGGCAATATTTTTAGCGAATTGCAACTGGCAAAAGGCTTACACTTTAAATCTGATTTCGGTATAGACAGGGTAACATTAGACGCATTTCAAAGACAATTTGAAATTACAGCACCCGGAGGTTTTGCACAACAAGTGGTAAATCAACAAAATAAATTTGTGTTTACCAATACCTTAAACTACACTACAACATTTGCAGATAAACACGATTTGAATATTGTTACCGGTATTTCTTATGAAGAAGTAGAAAGAAGAAATAGCATTGTCAATGCTACCGGATTTTTGTCTGATGCACAAATTAATACAATATCGGCTTCTACGCCCGGCGTTACAAATAATGCCGTTACGGGCAATAGGCTCGTAGGATATTTTGCAAGAGCCAATTATTCGTATAGCAACACCTATATCTTAGAAGGTTCTGTGCGTAGGGATGGGTCTTCAAGGTTTGGAGAAAACAATAAATACGGTATCTTTTGGGCTGTTGGTGCCGCATGGCTAATATCATCTGAAAATTTTATGAAAGATATCGCCTGGGTTGACAACTTAAAAATACGGGCTAATTACGGAGAATCGGGTAATGATAGAATCGGAAATTTCGCTTCTTTAGAAAATTTTGGCGGCGGTGTTGCCTCAAATTATAATGGGGCTTCCGGCTTACGGCAGTTGGCTGCGTCAAATCCCAATTTACAATGGGAAAGGTCAGAATCTTATGATATAGGTTTTGAAGCTGCATTGTTCGATAACAGGATACAGTTAAATGTTGATTATTACAACAAAAAAACTACCGATTTAATTTTAAACGTGCCTATTCCGCAAACTAATGGCGGACTGAATTTTATCATTGACAATGTTGGCGAAATGGAAAATAGGGGTTGGGATATTGACCTCTCTGTTGCTTTTTTTAGGAAAAATAATTTCCGTTGGACTTCTTCCTTAAATCTGGGTATCAATCAAAACGAGGTACTTTCATTACCCGGCGCTAATCTAGATGCCCAAGGCAGGCGGTTTGTGGCAGGGTCAGCATCTCAAAGGGCTATTGAAGGGCAATCGGTAAATACGTTTTATTTGATACGCTACAAAGGTGTGAATCCACAAACAGGCGATGCAGAATGGCTCGATATTAACGGCAATCCAACAACCAATCCTACTTCGGCAGACAGGGTTATTGCCGGTGATGCCAATCCTGATTTTGTAGGTGGATTTAGAAATACGATAAAATACAAAGCATTTGACCTCAATTTCTTTTTTAACTTTAGTGTAGGAAATGATTTATTCATATCAGGATTACGATTTACTGATAATCCGGCAAGTTCATTCAATAACAGAAGAATTTTGTTAAACGTCTGGAGAAACCCCGGAGATAACGCTTATGTTCCTTCGTTTAACAGTCCTACTTTCGGTTCTTTTTCACAACGGTCAACATTACAACTTCGCGATGGCAGTTATGCCAGGTTAAAGAACATAACGCTAGGCTATACGCTACCCAAAAAATTTGCCGAAAAACTGGGTTTTCTTAAAGGCATTCGTTTATACGCAACCGCCAATAATATCATAACCATTAAAGGTAATGATTTAAACGGTATAGACCCCGAAGTAACCAGTTCATTAAATAATGGCCTGCAAGGCGAAACATTTTTTACGCCTCCGCAATCTAAGACCTATTTAGTGGGAGCCAGATTAACATTTTAATTAAAAAGAAGAAAAAATGAAAAATAAATTTTTGATACTACTCATAACAGCGGCTACATTTTTATCTTGCGACAACAAGATAGATTTAGCCCCGGAAGATCAGTTGACATTGCCTGTATCGTTTTCTAATAAAACCTTGGCACTTGGTGTTTTAACCGGTGTGTATAGTGCAGCACAACAAGATGATGTATTGAACGGAACTTGGCAGCTTGCCGGAGATTGGCAAGCAGACAATGTAAATTTTGTAGGTTCTTTTCCTACATTTAACGATGTAAAAAACTATACTACTTTATCAGATAATAATTCTATCACAGGATTGTGGGATGACTGTTATGAAACCATTGGCACTGCTAATTTGGTAATTAAATTTACCCCATCGGTTGAAGACCCCGATTTTACCGATGAAGAAAAAGCCAATGCCGTAGCCCAAGCAAAATTTATGAGAGCCTTGGTATATTTTAAACTTTCAAACTGGTACTCGCAACCGGTACAAGTTGGCAACGGAACTACCTTAGCAGTACCCTTGGTAACAGAACCTTTTGAAGGTGAAGTTAAATTTCCGTCAAGGGCAACATTAAACGAGGTACAAGCCCAAATAGAGCAAGACCTATTAGATGCGTTGCCAAATTTAAACGATACCGATAACAGCAAAGCCACCAAAGGGGCTTGCTTGGCATTTTTGTCAAGGTTGTACCTATACCAAGACAAGTTTGCCGAAGCTGCCGATTTTGCGAATCAGGCCATTCAAAATAGTGCTTATGCATTGGCATCAGATTATACTTTCTATAATACCCAAAGTAATGAGTTTTATTTTACGTTGGTAAACACAGCTGCCGACGGACAAGATACAGGCCAAGGTTTTTCGGGTTTGTCAAATCCTACTCCTGTAGGAAGGGGCGATGCTCCGTTTTCTGAAAATTTACTAGCAGCATTTGCCGAAGAAGCGGGAGATTTACGATTTTCTACGTTGACACAAATCGGCACAGATGCCATTGATAATACAAGTACGTTTACAAGCAAATTTCCTGACGGAATCAATGCCTCAGACAATGCCCCGGTATTTAGGGTAACCGAAATGTATTTGACAAGGGCTGAAGCCAATTTACGAGCAGGTTCGTCAGTTGGCGATACCCCGTTAAATGATATCAATGCCTTGCGGTCAAGGGCAGGATTGCCAAACGTAGCTGCTGTAACATTAGAACAAATTCTAAAAGAAAGAAGAAAAGAATTGTGTTTTGAAGGCCATCGCAGAATGGATTTACTGAGAAATAATATGAATTTAAGGCGCCCCGGTATGGCCAATGAAGCCGCATCGGCACCGGGACAGGATAAAGTTATTTTTCCAATACCCGTAAACCAGCTAGACTTGAATGAAAATCTAGTCCAAAATCCAGGCTATTAATACCAATTTGATTATAAAATTAGTCAAATTATTATAGTACATCGTGAAGCTGTTAGAAGAGTGAATTTAACGGCTAACAGCTTCTTTTTTAAAATTTAACAACCATGAATCAAAAAAATAATTTTACATGGGTATTGCCCATACTTATCATTGGAATGGGATGTGCAGGCACGATTCCTGATAAAAAAAGTCAAAATCGCCTATTGGGCTCATGGAAACTAAAAAAAATTCATTGGATAACTAACGATACCATGTACTCTATCCCCAAAGCAGAACCCGGTATTTTCTTTTTTACCGATAGCAGTTATGCTATTATGTGGACACCTACTGACAAACCCCGAAAACCTTTTAAAATACTGTCAAAACCTACTGAGGAAGAAATTATTGCCGGATTTAAGTCTATCGTTT
>DRQI01000001.1 GCA_011330545.1 Flavobacteriia bacterium | reverse complement strand
ATTACTATCAATGCCACCAAGGTACTGGGTACTTTGGTAGTAATTCGTTTGAAACCATAGATAATAATGATAGTGCCAAGCGCCAAGAGCAATTCTAACCAATTTGTATGTTGCAATGCCCTAGGCAGTACTTTGACAGCACCTATTACCCCTGAGGCTTCTTTGCCTGCCAACGTTTGTGATTCTTTTAAAATCTGGCCTTCTGTAATATGCTCTGCCCTTTTTACAGTTTCTTTGAAGTCTTCTAATACTAAAATTCCTTCGCCTGCTTCTTCTTTTAAGATATTATCTAAAATAATTTCTTCGGCTTTTGGTTTAAATTGTGCAACAAATGCGGTGTCTTCTTTTGGGTAATATCCTAAAGAAGGCAATATTTGAGTTACTAAAATAATGACCCCAATAGCCGTCATAAACCCTGAAACAACAGGATAGGGTATGTATTTAATATATTTTCCCAGGCCTATTAACCCCAAGCCTATTTGCATAAGCCCGGCCAGTAGAAATACGGTTAGTATTGCCGGCAATGCTTTAGGCACATCACCATCAAAAGCTGCCACTATCCCTGCTATTACAACCATACTCACTGCCGTCATTGGAGCGGTAGGCCCTGATATTTGAGTATTGGTGCCACCAAACAGCGCTGCAAAGAAACTGACAAAAATGGCTCCGTAAAGTCCGGCACTAGGACCCAAGCCCGAACTAACCCCAAAGGCCAATGCCAATGGCAAGGCTACAATACCGGCAGTTATACCCCCAAACATATCTCCTTTAAAATGTTTGAAATCAAATAGTTTTTTCATGTGTTTTTTATGTGTTTTTATTGGCCGGCCTTACTTTTGCTACCAACCTGACAGATATAATCATCTCTACTGTATGATCTTACCCGATTTATGTTGAATTGTATTATTTTTATCTGCTTCTAAGCTCCTTTAAAAGTAATATTCGCTATGGTTATTTCAAAAAAATATTTTTGCTGACTGTAACATCAATAACATTCCTGATTATTACATCGCACTATTTTGCGTAAATAGAGTCAAAACCTTTTTATATCTTAGGAGGAGGTAAACAAATATCAGGATTAAAATCCGAACAGTGTTTCTGAATAGCACCATACGAAAGCGACTGCTTTTTATAAGTGGTTGAAGAGACTACCAATAGTTTGTAAAATTTTTCGCAGTCATCATCTGCTATGTCTTTTTTTTCTTTAGAAGTATCACTTTCTACTGGGTCAAACAGTTCGTATTTACTGTCAGTAAAAAGGTTTGCAATAGTAATACCGGGCTTTACAAGCACAAATAACAGAAAACTAAAAACCATCCCATATTTTAGTAAAAATACTTTTGCAAAAGAATGACGCAATGTTTTCTTGTGTATCATGTAATAACTTCTAATAACCTTTTGGTATATAATTTATGAAGGCTCCTTCATTTATTGCTATTTTTTATTTTCAAATAGCAATGTGTAAATATAATAATATTACGGCCAATCTTTACAATTTTTGAAAATTGTAATTTCTATTATTTTTTATCTCTTTATACGCCGGCCCTATTCCATTTCTTTAGTATAGAAAACAATGTGAATAGCTTGGCGCTTAGAACTGTTAACATTAAGTTAACCTAAACATCATAAATAGTTAACTTCAGGATAACTCAGGCTTTACATTGGCACCTGTTATTTGTAGTGTAAAACTTAAATAAAACAAAAATGAAGAAACTATTTTATGCATTTATGGCAGGCTTATTAATTACATCATGTACCGGCAACGATCTCGGTGGAGGTATTATTGCGCCTCCGGCCCCTGTAAACACCACCCTAAAAGGTGTTATTTCTGTTGATAGAACTTTGACAAAAGATAAAATCTGGCAACTTGAAGGAAGGGTAGTTGTTGCTGACGGTGTTACCTTAACAATTGAAGCAGGAACCATTATTAAGGCTTTTGCGGGTTCGGGTAGCCAAGCCTCAACCTTAATTATAGCAAGAGGTGGAAAAATTAATGCCCAAGGCACGGCAACCTCACCCATCATTATGACCTCAACATCTGACAATATTAAGGTTGGTGAAACTTCGGGTACCAACTTAAGTGAAAACGACCGTGGCTTATGGGGCGGATTGCTTATTTTAGGCAAAGCTCCCGGTTCTTTTGAAGGAGATGTTTCTGAAACACAAATTGAAGGTATCCCGCCATCTGATACCAACGGTTTGTACGGTGGCAATAACCCGACAGATAATTCTGGCATTCTTCAATATGTCTCTATCCGTCATGGTGGTGCCGAAATAGGTGAAGGAAATGAAATTAACGGGTTGACCTTAGGGGCAGTTGGTAGTGGTACAACCATAGACCATATTGAAGTTGTTGCCAATGTAGACGATGGCATTGAGTTTTTTGGAGGCACTGTGAATCTTTCTAATCTTTTAATTTGGGCGCAAGGCGATGACGGTTTGGATATTGACCAAGCTTATTCGGGTACGATTACAGATGCTGTAGTAATACTGGGAAATGCTTCTGACCATGCCTTGGAAATTGACGGTGGTGAAGGTTCTACTACCGGTCGTTTTACTATGGACGGCATTACCCTTATTGGGAATTTAAATACCGAAAAAGGCGAATATGCCGATTTTAGGAGTAATGCTATGGGAACTGTTAAAAATGTATATGCCTATGGCTTTAAGCCCGATTCTGATATTGAATTAGACAAAAAAAACAATGTAGCACAAAACTTTTTAGATGGCAAATTGGTTTTTGGCACTTGGCAAATGGTGTTGCCAAATGGTGTTGCCAATGTAAAATCTTTATTCAACAACACAGACCCTGTGATAGCTACACCAACATTTGGCGATACTGCAGAAGCAATAACCGAAGGAAGTCAAACCGTAGGCTCAAAAGCTACTGATTTTTCATGGACATACGCCAAAACCAAAAGTGCATTTTAACAATATAAAAATAAGCAAGCTGACTTTAGCTAATTGTCAATTGCCCGTTTCTAACAAAGGAATGGGCAATTAATATGATATAAGTAAAACCATTAATTTTATGAAAACCAACTTTATACTATTTTTACTCCTATTTCTTTTTACAGCCTTTTTATTTGCTCAAAAAGGCACCTTGGCCGGTACCGTAAAAGATGCTGAAATAAACGACCCCCTACCCTTTGCCAGCGTTAGTGTTAAAGGCTCTCAAATTGGGACAACTTCTGATTTTGACGGTATCTACACCCTTCATTTAGATGCGGGTACCTATACACTCGTTTTTAAGTTCTTGGGGTATGAAACGGTTGAAGTAACTGATGTTGTCATTAAACCTGGCGATGTTACCGGTTTAGATATGAGCCTTAAGCCCTCTTCAAGTACTTTGAAAGAAGTGGTAGTAAAAGCTGAAACCGCTAGAAATACAGAATCTTCTGTATTAAATGTACAACGCCGGTCGGTTAATTTATTAGATGGCTTATCTGCCCAACATTTTATAAAAATTGGGGCTAGCAACTTGGCAAGTGCGGTAAAAAATGTACCCGGGGTTTCTGTGCAAGGAGGTAAATATGTATATGTTAGGGGTTTAGGCGACCGTTATACTAAAACTATCTTAAACGGTGTTGACATCCCCGGTTTAGACCCCGATAGAAATACTCTACAAATGGATATTTTTCCTACCAACATCCTCGATAATATTCTAGTAATTAAATCAGCTACAGCCGATCTTCCGGCAGATTTCACCGGAGGTATCGTAAATATTGTTACCAAAGACTTTCCGGTAAAAAAAGAATACAGACTCTCTATAAGTGGTACGTATAATACCAAAATGCATTTTAATTCTAAGTATTTAAATTATGATGGGGGAAATACCGATTTTCTAGGGTATGATGACGGTACGAGGTCATTGCCCTTCAACCCTTTTCAACCCATACCTAATACTTTTGACAATAGTAGTTTATTAACTGATTTGACTAGGAGGTTTACTCCTTCACTATCAGCTAAACCATCAAAAAGCGGAATGGATTTTAGCATTGGTTTTACCGCCGGAAACCAATTTGAAATAGGAAAAAAACATCGTAAATTAGGATATGTTGCTTCGGCATCCTATAAAAATGAAACTAAATTTTATGAAGGGGCAGAAAATAACTTTTACAGAAAAGACCCTAACCTTTCAGTCAATGAGCTTCCGTTAAATAGAAGTCAAATAGGAAATCTAGGAAAAAATAATATCATCGTCAGCGGGCTTGCCGGTATAACATACAAAACGAATCATTCTAAGTATAAAGGCACTGTGATGCATATACAAAATGGAGAGTCAACCGCAGGGTTGTTTACACAAGAATTAAACAGAACAGACTTTATTACTTTTAAAAAAGACAATTTAGAGTATACCCAACGAGCTATTACCAACGGATTACTCTCAGGTACACATACCAATAATGATGTTTCGTGGAAAACCGAGTGGAAACTCTCAGGAACCCTCTCTACAATCTATGATAAAGATATTAGAACCACAGCTTTTGAAGTTCAGGATGGAAATTTTAGTATTGCCCCCAATAATGAACCTAGAAGGATTTGGCGGAATTTAGAAGAAGAAAATTATGTGGGAAAGTTAGATTTCACCAAAAAATACGAGCTCTCTAAAAAAGATGCCAAAGTAAAATTCGGCACTTATGCTTCATATAAACAACGCGTTTTTAATATTTATACCTATAGAATTGGTGTTACTTCTGGTTTTTCAGGAAATTTTAACGGCAATGCCGATACTATTTTAGCCGATAGTAATATTTGGACCGTTGACAACCAACAAGGTTCTTTTGTGAGTAATACCTCTGTGGCCGACCCTGCCAATAGCTTTGAAGCTAATCAACTCAATATTGCAGGTTATGTATCAAATGAATTTAAAATAGGCGAACATTTAAAAACCATTATCGGCTTACGTGTAGAACAATTTCAACTAAATTATACAGGCCAAAATTCTACAAGTACTTTAGTATTTGACAATGAGTCTATTGTTGATAAATTCGATTTCTTTCCATCGGTAAATTTTATTTATGCATTGACAGATACTAAAAATTTACGCTTATCCTATTCTAAAACTACCGCTAGGCCTACCTTCAAAGAGGCTTCTATTTCAGAAATATTTGACCCTTTATCGGGAGTAACCTTTATCGGAGCATTGGCAAACGGAACACAGCTCAAACCAACCTATATTACTAATATTGATAT